>JAEYWT010000100.1 GCA_023428865.1 Bacteroidota bacterium
GCCTAATACACGGTATAGATCGGCAGTTGCTTTGGCCTCATCGCCACGTACCCGGTTCACCTCGGCGCGGCGTAGCATGGCGTGTACATCACGCGGCTCCATGATCAAGAGGTGGTCCAGGTCCTGCAAGGCTCCATCATTGTCACCCATGGCCATTTTGTTCACCGCTCGGAAGTACCACACCTTCCCGTTCCTAGGGTCTTCGTTCACCGCTTTGTCGAAAGCGGCTGCCGCTGTGCTGTGGTCAGCTTTGCGCATGGCGCTCATGCCGGCGAGCATGGCATCGTCCTGTGCGATCATCGGGAAAGCAAGGGCGAAGGTGAGGGCGGAGGTAAGGGTCGTTCTCATGGCGAGTACTTCTTACGTAATGGCCCAGGAATAGTTCCGATACAACCGGTGGATAAGTAGGCGTGTGGGTATGTATGACTGGCGCTGCGGCCTTGTACTTTCGGTGCCGATCCCACCACTTCCCATGCTCATCAACAGCGATCCCATTTCGGAGGATTTCGGCTACCTCGTGCTGCGTGTAGGTGCCGGAGGAACCATGTTCTGGCAGCACGGCTGGCCCAAGCTCATGGCTTTCAGTGAGCGGGTGGACAGCTTCGCCGACCCGTTCGGGCTTGGACCGGCGTTCTCCTTGATCCTGATACTGCTGGCCGAAGTGCTCTGCTCTGCGCTGATCGTTCTGGGCCTGTGGACACGCATTGCCGCCATTCCGCTCATCATCGGCATGGCAGTGGTTGTCTTTATGGTGAAGGGCGACGCCGCCTTCGCTGAGAAGGAGCTTGCTGCTGTTTACCTCATGGCCTTCCTCACCATCCTTTTCACTGGAAGTGGACGGTTCGCCGTGGACCGTATCTCGTTCGGCTAGGACAACTTCGCCATATCCGAGTTCCACGCTTCGATCAGCGGCAGCTCTTGTTCGCCGACCAGCCCCATGGCGATGAATTCCTTGTAGCAAGCGACCATGTTGGCGCCGATGTGTTCCACTCCGGCTTTCAAAGGGAGCGCCTGTAGTCGTTCGCAGATCGCCTTGTTGTTCTGGTAACCGATGATCTCGTCGGCGAAGTCCTTCATCAGGTTGTGCGCATTGCGCTCCTGCCATACCGTGGCGTTATGGAAGAGCACATCCCAACCGTTCTCCCAGCAGATACGAACAGCGATGTAGCTGCGCCAGATGTCCGTCATACGGAAACTGCAGTAGGAGGGAAGATACAAGAGCTGGAAGGCTTCTTTGAACCAGGTGGTGTTCTGCGAATTGAAGGGGCACCACGCGCCTTTACCAAGGGACACCGCATGTTCCCGCCGTTCGAAATCCAACGGAAGGGTACCCACCAAGCGGTAGATCGCGTCCACATCGGGGTTCTCATCGGCAAGGCCCTGCTGTATGGGACTTTTTACTGCGGTTACCGTCGGAAGTGGCGGTTGATCGTCCTGCAAGTGTTCCAAGGGAAAGCCACGCGGCCAGACCGGTGCTTTGCTGAAGTAGCGATAGAGGTTCACCCAGCCGGTCCCTTGCATGGATGCGGCCTGTTGCTCCCTGATCCGGTCTGACCAGAACGCATCCCGAGGAAAGTTGTCGTCGTCCGATTCGAGGATCACCTCCGCACCGTTGCCGATGGCCTGCAAATACCCCAGATTCTTGCGGCCGTAATGGCGTTCAGGCAGCAGTTGCGCCAAAGCGAATGGCATGGTGCGTTGCCTTTCGAGTCCCCAGAAGTCGCAACCCGCCAGCTGGAAATCCGCTGGTGAAGGCTTATCGCCGATCAGGATGAATTCGATATCGCGCGAAAGACAGCCTTCTGCAAAAGAGCGAAGCACAGCGTTCGGGGCTGCGATGGAGGTGATGACGAGAGCGGTGCGCTGGGCGGTCATAAGCGAGGTGACTTGAAGAACAGGCGCTGCTTGAAATAGTATAGCAACACACTGATCGAGTTCTTGATGGCGTTCTGCGAAACGCGCGGGCTAGGTGCCTTGTAATGAATGGGGATCTCTGCGTACCGGGTGAAACGCAGCAGGTAGCGAAGTTCAGTCTGGTAGAAATGCGCCTTGGACAGCAGTTTGTAAGCGAGGAAACGCCCCACTATATCCCGATGAAAGCCTTGGTAACCCGAAGTCATGTCGTACATCCGCGTTCCAAGCAGGATATTGCTAAGGATGGTACCCACTTTAGAGAGCACGGTTCGCTTGTAGTTGGATTCTGTGATCGATCCTCCGTTGATGAACCGGCTGCCGAACGCACATTCGTTCCCCTCATTCAGAACACGCAGGAACATGGGAAGTGCCCTTGGGTCGTGTGACAAGCCTGCGTCCATTTCGATGATCAGCTCGTGTCCATTGTCGTACGCCTCCCGGTACCCTCGTAGGTAGGCATCAACAACGTTCTTGTTCTCTGGTGCCCAAACGGTCTTGAACCGTGGGTCACGGCGCTCTAGGTCCTGGCTCAGTTCCAAGGTCCGGTCCTTGGATGCATTGTCCACGATGAAATACACATTTCCTGTCTCCAGCCGATCCAACACGGTCCTGAGGGCTTTTTCGAGTAGTCCGAATTCCTCTTCCTCGTTGGCCATGGGTATCACCAGGGCCCAGTCGTTATCGTAATACATCAGCGTGTGAAGGAACGAAGTTCGTAACGATCATGAGTGCGCAGTGGGGCATTTTGCTTGAACCCTTCGGCTTCCAAACGTTCGAGGACCGGGTTGGCTGGTATGGCTGCGATGTCCAGGTGCAAGAATGCAATGGACCGGAGCCCTTCTAGGTCGGGCCACTCTCCTCCGAGCATGAACAAGGGCAGATCCGCGGGAAGCTTTCGAGCGATCCGGGGGACTGCGGTCCGTTTCGCTTCATCGGTCAAGAACAGGTCCGCACCGGAGATCACTTCATTCCACTCAGTAGGGATGGCTGGCTTTAGGTAGTCGGAGTTCCGCACCGCTAGGGTGAACGAAACAACCAATTGCGCTAGGTAGAGCGCTGCCAACATCGCACGCGCTCGATGAGGGAGCGCTCTAGCGGTGACGACCACGAGGACCAATGCCAAGAGCGGCCAGATGTAGCTGAAGTATTGTTCGCCCACCGCTTGTGCGGGACTGGTCCCCACTAGGAACAACCCGATGGTGACGACCGACCACCATCCAAGGGTCATCCATACAGCCGTCCCCTCCTTCGAACGAAGCCATGTCCGGAGCCCTTCCATACGGTGTCGTACCACCCACAGCCAAGCGAGCGCGCCTGCGCAAAGAACCAGGAAAAAGTACCGCATGGCATGCGGTTCAGTGAAGAACTGCATGGACTTGTACGCCACACCTTTCATCCTACCTAGGTGATCCACTGGCTCCGGAACATCGCGAACACGAGCACCATAAGTGGTCGCGAATTCGAAGAACTCCGGGTAAAGAACCAACATGATCAGGAGCGAGGAACCCAAACTGGTCAAATACTGTCGGGTTTCCCGTTCCAAGCCCTGCCGCCGGACCATGAGGTAAAGACCAGGAACCAGCAGAAAGGGGTAATAAAGGTGGGTAAGCAGGCCCACAGCGTTCACTAGGGTGAATGCGGACCACGTAACCCAGTGTCGCGGCCCGTCGATCAACCGTAAGCCAAGAACGAAAGAGGAAAGTGCCGCTAGCGCGAGTAGCTCATAGGGCCGCGCTTCCAGATCGATCTGCACAGCCGCCGGAGAAAGATACCACACCACCCCGGCCAGCAACGCTAGTTTCCAAGATGACCCACATTGCCGGGCCAAACGCAGGAGCACGGCCAGCACCAATAACCCGAGGAAGACATTGAGCGCCGCCCCGGTGATATCCGTTGTGCCCCATAGCAGGTGGATGATATGCAACAGCCAGAAATAGAGCGGTGGATGAACATCATACTGCGCCATGTCCAACGAGATCCGATGGAACAGGGTGCTTGGCGGCCGATCGTACAACCGCTGCATGTCGGCCACCGTGATCGTACGGTTGCGCAGGTCGTTTATGTGCTCCTCCCAGATCCCGGCAGTGCCCGCGGCGCACATATAGGTTACGCTCTCATCGTTGGATAGACCGGCCTTCCAATGACGCAGCGCATGAACCCGAAGCCCGAACCCATAGACCAACAAGCCGACCAAGACGACGCTCCATACCCTAGACCTTGATCCTCCTGGTTGCATGTTCCAGGGCAAGTTTACTGAACCTGTTTCGGCTACGGGGATACTGTGCAGTTCCGTTCCTTTACACCGAAGATCATGAACATGGCGAACCTCGATCAGTTCAGCACGAAGATGAAGGATGGCTACTCCTTCAAAGGCGATCACTTGGTGCTAGGTGGAGCACTATTCCACAACGAAGTGCCGGATGGTGCTCAGGTTACCATTCCGCTCCGTACCATGAACCGTCACGGCCTCATTTGCGGGGCCACCGGTAGTGGCAAGACCAAGACCCTGCAAGTGATCGCTGAGCAGCTTTCCCTGAAAGGTGTGCCTGTGCTGATGATGGACGTGAAGGGCGACCTCAGTGGGTTGGCCGCACCGGGTGCCACCAATGAGAAGATCACCGCGCGCCACGCCAAACTGAACGTGCCCTACGAGCCAACGGCCTTGCCGGTGGAATTGCTTACCCTGAGCAAGGAGCCTGGCGCTCGGCTACGCGCTACGGTGAGCGAATTCGGCCCTGTTCTGCTGGGTCGTATCCTGGAGCTGAACGATACCCAGCAAAGTGTGTTGGCCTTGGTGTTCAAGTATTGCGACGACAATGGCTGGCCCTTGATCGACCTCAAAGACCTGCGCCGTGTGCTGCAGTTCATTACCGACGAGGGTAAGGACGAGATCCGTAAGCAGTATGGGCAGGTGAGCCCGGCTACGGTCAACATCATCCTGCGCAAGCTGATCGAGATCGAACAGCAAGGTGCCGATGCCTTTTTCGGTGAGCGCAGTTTCGAGGTGAATGACCTGCTCGCCGAGCGTGATGGTAAAGGTGTGATCCACATCGTGCGCCTTACCGATATCCAAGACCGGCCGAAGCTCTTCAGCACCTTCATGCTTTGCCTGCTTGCCGAGATCTACAGCACCTTCCCCGAGGTGGGGGATCCGGAGAAGCCGAAGTTGGTGCTCTTCATCGATGAGGCACATCTGATCTTCAACACCGCTTCCAAAGCCCTGCTGGACCAGATCGAGACCATCATCAAATTGATCCGTTCGAAAGGGGTGGGGGTGTACTTCTGCACCCAAGACCCCAGCGACGTGCCAGAAAGTGTGCTGGGGCAACTCGGCTTGAAGGTCCAACATGCCCTACGTGCCTTCACCGCCAAAGACCGCTCCACCATCAAGAAGACCGCACAGAACTACCCGCTCACCGAGTTCTACGATACCGAAGCCCTCATTACATCACTCGGGATCGGTGAGGCCCTGGTCACTGCACTTAGCGAGAAGGGAACACCAACGCCACTGGCCCACACCTTGCTACGCGCACCGGTAAGCCGAATGGATATCCTAAGCCCGCTCGAGATCAGTGGCTTGGTGGCACAAAGTCGAATAGCACCAAAGTACAATGAGGTGATCGATAGCGAAAGCGCCTACGAGATCCTGGAAAAGCGCCTTCAACAGCGCTTGAAGGAGGCGGCGGCTACCGACGAGCACCGCGAGGAGCCGAAGAAAGAGCGCAAGGTGAAGGAGGAGCCAAGCACCATTGAGAAAGTGACCAAGAACACCATGGTGCGTCAATTAGGGAACACAGTGCTACGCGAGTTCACCCGCGGCTTGCTCGGTATGCTTGGGGTGAAGCCTACCCGCAGCCGCACCACAAAACGATAGACCATGCGCACTTGGTGGATCCTACTGCCCATTCTTGCCGCCTGTAGCGGAAATGCGGGCCATGGCTCACAAGCCGATGTCACACAGATGCCGCCTCCTAGCGAGGAAAAGGGCCTTCAACCGTTGGATGGACGGACCATCGTATGCTACAACGTGGAGAACCTCTTCGATACGGAGGATGATCCCGCTACGAACGATGCCGATTTCCTGCCCACCGGTTCGTTGACGTGGGATCCGGAACGCTACCAGACCAAACTGGAACAATTGGCCGATGCCATTTCGTGGGCAGGCTCCGGCGCACCACCCATTGTTGGCCTAGTGGAGGTGGAGAACCGCAAGGTGGTGGAGGATTTGGCGCGCACCGGTGCCTTGAAAGCGGCGGGATACCTGGTGGTACACCACGATTCACCGGACGAACGGGGCATTGATGTGGCCTTATTGGTCCACCCTGTATTTGCTCAGGTGATCGCAGACCGAGCGCTGAACGTTCAACTTGAAGGTGATCGTACCCGCGATGTGCTCTATACCGAGTTACGCCTCGCCGGGAATGAACGGATCCATGTGTTCGTGAACCATTGGCCCAGCCGTCGCGACGGCGAAAAGAGCGTACCCAAGCGGATGGCCGCTGCCAACGTGGTGCGCAACCAAGTCGATGCCGTCCTGAAAAAAGACCCGCAAGCCTGGATCCTGGTCATGGGCGACTTCAACGATACCCCCAACGACCCCAGCGTGCAACAAGGGCTACGAGCGGCTTGTGATACCGGCGCGGAGGCCGATCTGTTCGACCTGATGTGCATGGACCAACCACAAGGGCACGGCAGCTACAATTACCAGGGGGAATGGTCTTACCTGGACCAAATGATCGTGAGCCGCGCTTTCCTCGGCAAAGTGGATGGAGCCAAAGCCTTCTGGGACGACCGCTTGCTCTTCCGTCATCCGCGCTACGGAAAGTCGCCGGATAAGACCTACTCGGGCCGCGACTACAAGGGTGGCTACAGCGATCACCTTCCAGTGATCCTGCAGATGAAATAAGAACGGCCCCGGTTCTGCCAGGGCCGTTCTAGTCGACATTCTGCCGGTCAGTTGCGGCGGTTCATGTACATCATCACGTAGTACATCAACGTGCCAATGGAACCGATCGCTGCCACCAAATAGGTGCGTGCCGCCCATTTCAGGGCATCGGCGCTCATGGTAAGCTCGCCGGGTGTCACCACACCACGTTGCTTCATCCAGGCCAAAGCCCGGTTGCTGGCATCATATTCCACCGGTAGGGTTATGATGCTGAACACCGTGGTGGCCGCGAACAGCACGATCCCGAACAGTAGCAGTTGTGGGAAGCTGTTGATCAGCAGCACTCCGCCTAGCAGGACCCATTGCATCATGCTACTGGCCACGCT
Organism: Bacteroidota bacterium; assembly: GCA_023428865.1. Classification (GTDB taxonomy): domain Bacteria; phylum Bacteroidota; class Bacteroidia; order Flavobacteriales_F; family PHOS-HE28; genus PHOS-HE28. The sequence goes on from JAEYWT010000100.1 coordinate 7,186, forward strand.
CACCACAGGCACCAGTTTGCTCCGCATGGTAAGCCACTGGTAAGCCGTGGCATGTTGTACGGCGTGGCCCACCTCGTGTGCGGCAACAGCAGCTGCAGCGGCATTGCGCTGCTGGTATACGGCCTCGCTCAGGTTCACTGTGCGGTTGGCCGGGTTGTAGTGGTCCGTAAGTTGACCCGGTGTACTGATCACCTTCACATTGGTGATGCCGTTGTCGCGCAGCATCTGCTCGGCGATCTCGCGACCGCTCATGCCATTGCTCAGCGGGGTCTTGGAGTACTTGGCGAAACGGCTGCGCAGTTGTTGCCCCACCAGCCAACTCACCAACATCACCAAGCCACCGATCACATAGGCGCCCATCATGGGGTTTTCGCTCATCGTCTTCGAATTTTGTTCCTGTTCTACAAGCAAACAGTCTGCCGATGCCCGTTTCCGGTCATTTCGGCAGGAGGGGCCATGTTAGGGCAGCCAGAAACGAAAGAACCCCGGCAGCACCGGGGTTCTAGCTGCTCACGCTGGACTATTGTCCGGCCGCTTCGGCCTTCTCGATCTCCTTGTCCAGGATCTCGTCGATCTTCTTCTGGGTGATAGCGTCGATCTTGTCGTCGGCCTTAGCTTGCTTCTTCATGAACCGGAACATGGCGTTCTTCTTGATCTCGTAGGCCACATACACGGTGTAGTCCTTGGTGGTCTCGTTGTACCGGAACTCCTCATCGAACTTGCGTAGGTCGGACATTTCGGTGTTCATCACCTCGCGCACGAGGCTCTGGAACTTGTCGGCCACGTCAGAAGCTCCGGTATTTCCGGTCTCGCCTAGGTATTGGTCCACTACGGCACGCATGTTCGTGTTCACCTGTCCGGCCAGCTGGTTCTTGGCATCCAGATCGGCTTTGCTGCGGGCTATGTTCTGTGCTTGGCTCACGCCAACGCCAGTGCCACGGAACCACGTGCCATTGCTCTGGTACTTGTTCCCACTGAAGGGTTGGCTCACCTTCTGGCCAGCAGGGTTCGCTTTTTTGCTGCACGCGGTGAAGCCGCCGATCAGCAACGCGCTCAATGCGATCGGGGCGAGGTAGGTCCGAAGGAAGGTCATGGTGGTTACGGTTCTGGTTCCCACAAAGAAAAGACCGTGCCACGTCACCACCACCATTGGTCACCGTATAGCCGGATTTTGGACGAACGGTTGCATCTTTCGGGACAAAACCACCATTACATGCGCATTCTGAAGACCCTCCTGATCATCATCTTGGCCTTGGTGGCCATCGTGGTGCTCCTGGGCCTGATCGGCCCCGATACCTACCGTTACGAACGCTCGGTGACGATCGATGCACCGATGAAGACCGTTTACGATAATGCCCGCAGCTTTGAACGCATGAAGGAATGGGGGCCCTGGCTTGCTTCCGACCGTGATATGGTGAATAAGTTGCAGGGCCAAGAT
>JAEYWT010000133.1 GCA_023428865.1 Bacteroidota bacterium
AAAGGCTTGGAACTGGCAATGCGGGGGGAGGGGCAGTTCGTACCTAGGTCAGTTCGTAGTTGTTGGTTGTCAGTTCTTAGACGGCTGCGTGTGGACCCCTCATCGCTACACCAAGGCCGAGGTGACCGAACAGTGTAAGCATGCTACTACCCGTGCTCGATGCGATGCCCAAGCCCAACCACCTACGAACTGCGAACTGCCAACTACGCCCCCTACAAATTCTCCTCCAACCACTTCGTCATCAGCTCGAAGAGGTGTAGGCGCGTGGTGCCGCCGTAGATGCCGTGGTTGCGGTCGGGGTACACGAACTGGTCGAAGGGTTTGTTGGCTTTCACCAGGGCCAAGGTCATTTCGGCGGCGTTCTGGTAGTGTACGTTGTCATCGGCCAGGCCGTGGATCTAGAGGTAGTTGCCCTTCAGCTTGTCCACGTGGTTGATGGGGCTGTTGTCGTCGTAGCCTTTGGCATTGTCCTTCGGCAGACCCATGAAGCGTTCGGTGTAGATGCTGTCGTAGTAGCGCCAGTTGCTCACCGGTGCTACGGCGATGGCGGCCTTGAACACATCGGCACCCTTGGTGATGCACAAGCTGCTCATGTACCCACCGTAACTCCAGCCGAAGATGCCGATACGGCCACCATCCACGTACGCTTGCTGGGCCAGCCATTGGGCCGAGGCGATCTGGTCTTCCGTCTCGTACTTGCCCAGTTGACCGTAGGTGACGTGCCGGAATTCACGGCCACGATGGCCCGTTCCGCGCGGATCCACGCACACCACGATGTAGCCTTTCTGGTTCAGCAGTGAGTGCCACAGCAGATCGCGCCCATCGAACTTGTCCAGCACCTCGTTGCTGTTGGGGCCGCTGTATTGGGTCATCAGCACCGGATACTTCTTCGTTGCATCGAAGGCCGGTGGTTTCATCATCCAGCCGCGCAGTTGCACACCCGCTGGCGTGGTGAATTGGAAGAATTCGCGGCGACCAACACCATAGTCCTTCAGCGCTTGTTCCAGGCGTACGTTGTCCTTCAGCTGCTTCACCAATTTGCCTTGTCCATCGTGCAAGGTCACCACCGGCACCTCGTTGGCCGTGCTGCGGGTGTTGATGAAGTATTGGAAGCCCTCGCTGAACTCCGCCTCGTTGTGGCCGCCGACAGGGCTCAGTTGTTTCAGGCCCTTGCCGCCGAGGCCCACGCTCCACACCTCCTGGTTCTCGGGCGCGGTCTTCGCTGCGGTGAAGAGCACCCGCTTGCCTTTCTCGTCGATGCCCGCCACGCTCACCACATCCCATTCGCCGCTGGTGAGGGCCTTGGGTTCGCCTTTCAGGGGCACGTGGTACACGTGGTTCCAACCGCTGCGTTCGCTGGTGAGCACAAAGCCGCTGCCGTCGGCCAGGAAGTGCAGGTCGTCCGTTACCTCCACGTAGGTCTTGCTCGTTTCGCGGTAGATCTCTTCCGCGATCGGCAACATCTTCGTGCCCGTGGGCGGCACCTTCACCAGCAGGATGGACTTCTCGTTCTGCAACCGGTTCATGCGCATGAACCACGGCTGACCTTTCGGTGTGAAACCCAGACGCGGCACGTAGATGTCCGTTCCGTCCGTGCCCAAGGGAACCGCGTAGGTAAGGCCCGTGCCCACGTCGTACAACTTCAGGCTCACCGTGCTGTTCACCTCGCCGGCCTTCGGGTACTTGAAGCGGTATTCACTCGGGTAGAGCTGGTTCTTATAATACGTCATGTCGAATTCCTTCACCGCGCTTTCGTCGCTGCGCAGGAAGAGCAACTTGCTGCCATCGGGGCTCCACGCATAGCCCTGCACCAGGGTGAATTCCTCTTCGTACACCCAGTCCGTAGCCCCGTTCAGCACCTTGTTCCATTCGCCATCGGTGGTCACACGCGTCTCTTGCATGGTGGCCAGTTCCACCACGTACAGGTCGTTGTCGCGCACGAAGGCCGCCCGGCTGCCATCGGGACTGAAGGTGGCCAGCCGCTGTTTCGCTTTGGCCACATCGCTCAGTGGCACCAGCTTCTTGCTGGCGCGATCGTACACATAGTGGTGCGCATGGTAACTGTAGCGGTAGATCGGCTCGGCATCCGTTTCGAAGAGCAGCTTCTTCTCATCGCCACTGAAGCTGTAGCCCTCAATGGCGATGGGTTCGCGCTGGCCAGTAGGGATCAGGGTGGCGCCATCCACCAGCGTAGCCACTTTCTGCCCGGTGCGGTAGGCATATTGGTCCAGCACCAGCCCGGCCTCGCTCTCATCCAGCACGGTGTAGTGCAGGCCATCGTTCATGCTGGCCAGACCACCCACCATTTCGGCACTGAAGATGGGGCTGGCCCAGATGTCGCGGTTGCTGAGCTGTTTCTGCGCGGTAACGAAAGGGGCGGCGAGGAACAGCGCCACACCAAGGACAAAACTGCGTTGCATCATGAGGGGTTGCGAAAGGTGGGCCAAGTTAGCCAGCGCAGCGCGGGTGGTGCTGCCGTTGGTGGCAGGGGGAACGGTTGGTCACGCTGTGCAAGGAATGAACTCAATAGACGAACTCGCCCGGCTTAGTGATGTCTTCGGGAGCTGTGGATGTGTACTTGTACAAACCACCGCCGGGTCTCCCGAAGGGGACCCTGCGGCCTGCCTGCCGTGATCGCTACCATGTATGCGATGTCCACGCGTAAACACCGGCAGAAGGATGGTGCGGTCTACTTCGCCACCTTCACCTGTCACGAATGGGTGCCGCTCTTCTCCGAATTGCAGGCTTACGATCTCGTATACAACTGGATGCGGATCGCGCATGAAATGGGATATCACTTCTTCGGTTACGCCATCATGCCTAACCACGCGCACTTCGTGATCCGTGTGCCCGAGGGTGGAGCCATCAATACCGTACTAGGCAATGGTAAACGATTCATGGCCTATGAGCTGATCAAGCGCATCAACGCCGCTGGGCGTGATGACCTGCTGACCCAACTGCAGAACGGCCTGCGCCCATCGGACATCGCACGTGGGCAAAAGCACCGCGTGTTCCAGGCCTCTACCGATCTGGTGGAGCTCTTCAGTGGTAAGATGATCGAAGAGAAGCTCAAGTACATCCACGCCAACCCGGTGAGCAAGAAGTGGCGGCTGGCCGATGATGCGGTGGAATACCCGCACTCCAGCTTCGCTTTCTATGTGCGTGGAGAGGATCTCGGAGCGCCGCTAACTCCTTACCAAGAGTTCGGTTTCCTGGATGGCAAAGGGGCACCGTGGTGATAGAACGAATGTGTAATTTGTGGTCGCAATGGTGATGAGATCGGATAGGGGTGGGTGTGTGCGGCTACGAAGCCGCAGGGTCCCCTCGTTCCTCGGGAGACCCTGCGGAGGTTTAAACTGTGGATGTGTACTTTGTGGGCGCAATGGGGATGAGATCGGATAGGGGTGGTGTGTGCGGCTACGAGGCCGCAGGGTCCCCTCGTTCCTCGGGAGACCC
>JAEYWT010000144.1 GCA_023428865.1 Bacteroidota bacterium
GGTGAATTGGAGCGCATCATCCGCATCACGGCCATCAACGGGATCAGCGCCACGGTGGTGCGTGCGGATGGTCTGGTGCTTTCCGCATCACGCGCTGGAGAAACGAAAGAACGTACAGGAACGATCATGCTCACCTTGATGCGACAGAAAGGGCGACCGGACCCTATCGCGGGTGACGACATCGTGGTGCAGAGCCGTGTAGTACCCATCACGCGCATCCCCGATCCCGGTGGATTCGATCGTAGGGCCTGGGCTGCCTCACGCGGCATGTACCACGAAACGTTCGCGGGCCCCGAGCAATGGGGCATTGTTGGTCACGGCTGGCGGTGGACCGATCTGTTCGAGCCCACACGCAAGCGCGTATCGGCCTGGTTGGAAGAGAGCGGCCTGCCGTTCCGCGAGCGAGCCTTGGTGAAAGCACTGGTGCTCGGCCTGCGCGATGAGCTGGACCATGAACAGAAGGATGCCTTCGTAAAGAGCGGTACCATCCATGTGCTGGCCGTTTCGGGTACCCATGTCGGTTTCATTTATGCCATGCTGGTGTTCATGCTGGGTTGGTGGGGTGGCACGGCACGAGCGCGAGTCATACGTGGCATCATCGTATTGCTGGCTTTGTGGGGTTATGCGGGCCTTACGGGTGCGTGCCCCAGTGTGCTGCGAGCCACCATCATGTTCACCATGTTCACGCTGGCGGGCATGGTGGATCGGCGCCATGAGGCCTTGAACAGCCTCTTCACCGCAGCATTGTTATTGCTGTTGTGGGAACCACACATGTTGATCGAGATCGGATTCCAGTTGTCGTTCCTGGCGGTGTTGGGCATCATCTTGTTCTATGGTGCGCTACAGCGCATGTGGATACCATACAACAAGGTGGTGCGCTACCTCTGGTCGCTTGCGGCGGTCTCGCTTGCGGCGCAGGCGCTCACCACACCACTATCACTGTATCTGTTCAAGGCCTTTCCGGTGTGGTTCCTTCCAGCGAACCTGATCGTGGTCTTCGTAGCGGGTATCGCTGTGTACGGTGCGGTGGCGCTCTTGGTCTTGTTCAAGGTGCCGATCCTCGGTGCGCTGGTCGTATTCCTGTTGTCGTTATTGCTTACCGTGATCGATCGGGTCACTGTCTTCTTCGCCGAACTACCAGGTGCCTATCCCGCCTTTCGGATCAATGCGTTCGACATGCTCTTGTTGTATGCACTGGTGTTGTTGTTCGCCATTCGTGTATTCTGGAAGTGGCGGCCTGCCTGGCGCTTCGCCATGGTCTCGGTGGTGCTACTGCTTTGTTCGTGGGGCTATCACGCGCATCGTGCGAATGAGCGGGTCACGTTCACGGTCTACGATGATCGCCGTGCCTAGCAAGCTGCCATGACGGTGGGGCGAGACCTCACGCTACTGGTGCCAGACCGAGATAGCCTGAGTAGCTGGTTGGATGCGAAAGCCGAACGACATGCCCGTGTGCTGGGCCTCCGCCATCGGGCGGTCATTGATGGTGAAGCGTTGTTCGGTCCGCTGAAGAACGAAACGGGCAACACCATCGCCGGTGGTGGAAGCTGGTCGGCACCTGGGCTCAGGGTGTATTTCCACCACGGCGGTAGTGATGCACCGCGCACGCAACGTAACGATGTGCTCGTACTCCACGACCTCCGTTACCTCAGCGAAGAGGATGTGGAGGTGTTGGCTTCAGGTGTTGATCAGGTCGTATTGGCCGGTGGTCTAACCTGGAAGTTGCGCGCGTTCGTCGAGCAATGGTGCCAAGCGCGTGGCATCCCGTGCCACGATGTGCGCGATCAAGGTGCGTTCGTTGTTGAACGACGTATCGCCTAAGAGCCAAACGGGCTCTAAAGCGCGCTCAGCGGAAAGGTCTCCTTCAGGCGGATGCCTTTCTCGGTGCGCTCCACGGTAGCGCACTGGTTGGTGGCATCATGTTCAAAGAAGAGCACGATGTTCTCGTCTGCCGCCATGCCGAGGAAATCGCCTTTCTCAGCCAGGGTAAGAAGCGGTCGTGTGTCGTAGCCCATCACCCACGGCAGCGGAATGTGGTGTACACTGGGAAGCAGATCGGCCATGAAGGCTACGGTGCGGCCTTTGTAGCGGATGTGCGGGATCATCATCGCATCGGTGTGGCCGTTCACGATGAAGGCATCCATGTTCGGCAGGATATCGTGTAGGTACACGTTCTCTTCGGCACTGCGGCGGCCAACGGGAACGAACTTCAGCTGACCGCTCTCCTGTATTGGCAGGATGTTCTCCGCAAGGAAACTGGCCTTTTCCCGTGCGTTCGGTTTGGTGGCCCACTTCCAATGGTACTCGTTGCTCCAATAGGTGGCGTTCTTGAAGGCCGGAACGAAGGCATCACCTTTCCGCACGATGCTGCCACCACAATGGTCGAAGTGCAGGTGGGTGAGGAACACATCGGTGACTTCATCGCGGCTGAAGCCAGCCTTTTTCAGCGAACCGTCGAGCGTATCCTCGCCGTGGAGGTCGTAATGGCCGAAGAACTTAGCGTCCTGCTTGTCGCCGATGCCATTATCGATCAAGGTGAGCCGATCACCATCCTCCAACAACAAGCAGCGCATGGCCCAGGTGCAGAGGTTCTTCTCGTCGGGCTGAATGCCTTTGCTCCACAGGGTTTTTGGCACCACGCCGAACATGGCGCCGCCATCGAGTTTGAAGAGGCCGGTATCGATCACATGGAGTTTCATGGCAGAACGCCGCGGTTTGGTGAGGGCGTTGGTGCTAAGGTCGGGATAATTATAGGGTATCAGAAGAAGCGCTGCCCACGATCCCCGGTTGATCCATTGCTGGGGCTGAACGCTGAAGATCGCTCCCCCGGTGGAACATTTGCGTCGTTCGTGCGCTCTCATGCGCAGGTACGTTCGTGAACATGCCCGGGCAAGTCCATTTCATCGCCATCGGCGGAAGCGCCATGCACAACTTGGCCATTGCGCTGCACCAGCAGGGCTTCGATGTAACGGGTAGCGACGATGAGATCTTCGAACCCAGCCGTAGCCGCTTGGAACGCCTTGGCCTATTGCCCGATCGCCTCGGTTGGGATCCACTACGCATCCACAGTGGCCTTTCCGCCGTTATCCTCGGCATGCACGCACGGCTGGACAATCCCGAGCTGAAGCGCGCGCAGGAGCTGGGCATTCCGGTATTCAGCTATCCATCGTACTTCCACGAGCGCACCAAGCATAAGACACGTGTGGTGATCGGCGGCAGCCACGGCAAGACCACCATCACCAGCATGATCGTACACGTGCTGCGCCACGCTGGTGTGGACTTCGACTACCTCGTCGGCGCACAGCTCGATGGGTTCGATTGTATGGTGAAGTTGGGGGAGAAGAGCACGGTGGCCATCATCGAGGGTGATGAATACCTCGCCTCGGCCTTGGAGCCCGTGCCCAAGTTCCACCTGTACAAGCCGGACATCGCCTTGATCAGCGGTATCGCTTGGGATCACATCAATGTGTTCAAGACCTTCCACAGTTATGTGGATCAGTTCCGCCTCTTCATCGAAGCCATAGAACCTGGAGGGAAGCTGGTCTATTGCCGCGAGGATGAAGAGGTGCGCAAGCTGTCCGAAGCACCGGAGGTGACCGCTCACCGTTTGCCATACGGCGTACCCAAGCATCGGATCGAGAATGGCACCACCATCCTGGAGACCGGCCAAGGCGATGTACCATTACAGGTGTTCGGTCAGCACAACCTACAGAACATGGAAGGTGCGCGCCATGTGTGCCACCTGCTTGGGATCGGCGATGCGGAATTCAATGCAGCCATTACAAGCTTCCATGGTGCGGCCAAACGTTTGGAGCGTATCGGTGGCAACGAGCAGCGTTTGGTCTTCAAGGATTTCGCACACTCACCAAGCAAGTTGAAAGCCACGGTGCAAGCGGTGCGCGAACAGTTCCCGGGTCGGCAACTCGTGGCCTGCATGGAACTACACACCTACAGCAGCCTAAGCGAGAACTTCCTGGACCAGTACGCTGGTTGCATGGACGATGCCGACCGCGCCATCGTCTTCTACGACCCGCACGCCGTTCAGCTGAAACGCCTACCAGCCATACCACCCGAACGCATCCAACGTGCCTTCGCGCGGAAGGATATCCAAGTGATGAACGACCCCATCGCGGTGATCGGAGCTGTTCGGGAAGGGCGGAAAGAGGAGGCTGTGTTGCTGATGATGAGCAGCGGCAACTTCGGCGGCCTGGATCTTCAGGCGTTGAGCGAGGCGTTCATCGTGTGAATTTGCGCAGCACCTTGTGGTGCAACATGCCTACGGCCAGCGCAAAGAATCCACCTGAAAGTAGGAGTGAGAAGAAGGTCATGCTCGCGTAATTGAACGACGTGAAGAACTTCTCCAAGCGTGGGCGGATGGTCTCCTCGGGTTGACCATCAGCGATGCCGCGGGCCACCATGTCCTCCACACGCTGGTGGAAATGCTGGGGTTCCAACCAGTGGTAGTAGGCCACGAGGAACACACAATAGATCACCGCATAGATGGCGGCGCTTTTGAAGCCTTCGCGCATCAGGTCCGGAAAGGAACTGCGAGGGTCGGCGTTCAACACCTGTTGTCCGGCGAAGAACACCACGGTAACGATGGCCAGGAAATGGACGAGCATGAAGTCGGTGCCCTCTGGTGGCCGCCCGAGCTTGAAGAGCAACAACCGAAGAGCGATCACCGCGAAGACGCTGATGAGGGAGAGTTTCATCAGCCGTTCATCGAAACCAAGAACTCCTCGTTGCTCTTCGTTCCCTCCATGTGCTTCTTCACGAACTCCATGGCTTCCACACTGTTCATATCCGCCAGGTGCTTGCGCAGGATCCAGGTACGTTGGAGAACGTCCTTGTGGTGCAGGAGGTCATCACGACGGGTACCGCTGCTCATGATGTCGATAGCGGGGAACATGCGGCGGTTGCTGATCTTGCGATCGAGCTGCAGTTCCATATTGCCGGTGCCTTTGAACTCTTCGAAGATGACCTCGTCCATCTTGCTGCCGGTATCCACCAGTGCCGTGGCCAGGATGGTGAGCGAGCCACCGTTCTCGATCTTCCGCGCGGCGCCGAAGAAACGTTTCGGTTTCTGGAGTGCGTTGGCATCCACACCACCGCTCAGGATCTTTCCGCTTGCGGGTTGTACGGTGTTGTAGGCACGTGCCAGGCGGGTTATGGAGTCGAGCAGGATCACCACATCGTGACCGCACTCGGTAAGGGCTTTCGCTTTCTCCAGCACGATGCCGGCAACGGCCACGTGGCGCGATGCAGGCTCATCGAAGGTGCTGGCGATCACTTCCGCATTCACGCTGCGGGCCATATCGGTCACTTCTTCAGGCCGTTCATCGATCAACAGAACGATGAGGTAAACCTCCGGATGGTTGGCGGCGATGGCATTGGCCACGTCCTTCAACAATACGGTCTTACCGGTCTTCGGTTGCGCCACGATCAGGCCACGCTGACCTTTGCCGATTGGGGCGAAGAGGTCCAGCACGCGCATGCTGATGTTCGGATCCTTTCCCACGAGGTTGAACTTCTCATCGGGGAAGAGCGGCGTAAGGAACTTGAAAGGCACACGATCGCGCACCCATTCCGGATCGCGGCCGTTGATGGATTCCACCTTGAAGAGCGGGAAGTACTTATCGCCTTCGCGCGGTGGGCGCACATAACCATGCACGGTATCCCCAAGCTTCAAGCCGTATTGCTTGATCTGTTGCTGGGTCACGTACACATCATCCGGCGAGGCCAGGTAGTTGTAGTCGCTGCTGCGCAGGAAGCCGTAGCCTTCGGGCATCACTTCCAGCACGCCTTCGGTCTCTACGAACGCCTCGAAGTTGTACTGCTCGCGGGGCTGCTGTTGCTGGCGATGGTCGTGGCGCGGTTCGTTGCGCTGTTGATCGTTGCGCTGTTGATCGCGGTCGTTACGTTGCTGGTCGTTACGGGGCTGATCGGTGCGTTGG
>JAEYWT010000168.1 GCA_023428865.1 Bacteroidota bacterium
CACCTTGAGGTCGGAGCTGTTGACCTTGCTTCAGCAGAGCGATCGCGCGTTGACACAGGTGGAAGTGGAAGAACGCCTGACCAGCGAGGTGGATCGCGTAACGGTGTTCCGTGCGTTGAACGCCTTCGAGGAAGCAGGCTTGGCACACCGCGTATTGGATGGTACAGGCACGAGTTGCTTCGCGGCCTGTGCCAGTGCCTGCGAACATGGCCACCACAAGGATGCGCATGCACACTTCCATTGCCGCGCCTGCGGTTCCGTCTTCTGCCTGCCCACGGTTGAGCTACCCAAGGTGAAAGTGCCACGTGGTTTCAAAATGGAATACGGTCAGCTCGAGCTGCAAGGCACGTGCAAGTCGTGCGCCTGAAGGAATGACCACGAAAGGCGAAGGCGCGAAGGTCCCCACCTCCGCGCCTTCTTCGTTCAACCCGAGCAGATCTACTCGAACACTGCTGGGAAGTGGATCTCCAGATCGGTAGAACCCCCAGCGTTGGTCATGTCGCCGTTGCTCACACCGGCCGCGCTCTTGTTCAGGCCATGGCGCAAGAAGACCTTCACCTCGCCGGAACCAGCTGCACCGGTGGTCCATTGGCTTAGCAGGCCGATGGGTAGCCCATCTTCATCTTGGTCCAGGTAGGAGAAGCTGGCATCAACACCTTCAGGAATGAAGAAGAACTGATGTTCATCGCCCTCGGCCAGCACCTCGTGGCTGATCGTATCAATGGGCGAAACACTGCGGTTCAATAAGATGATCTCGGCCTGCAGCACCGTTCCGGCGGGCAGAGTGTCGCCATGGATGTGTATCTCGCCTTCCTCATGTTCACCTCCGCCATGATCATGGCCGAAGCCTTCATCGGTAGCGGCGTGCCATTCGTAGGTATTACCACCCGCGTCGGTGAAGATGATGTAAGCGTCGGTGATGAGTTCTTCTTCGTTGATCGGAGCAGGAGGAATGAGAGGGTCCACCTTGTCTTTCTTACAGCCGACCCACACGGTGGCGAGGGCAATGACGAATAAGGGGAGGTATCGGTTCGTGTTCATGGAAATGCGCCGAAGCGTTCGAGCTTGGTCGGTACTCCGCAGGGAGTACCAGGTTATTGAATGGGCTGAATGGTGCCTGTGTGATAGGCATGGGTCAGAAGGCAGTGCTCTGACCAGCGAATTGCACGGCTGATGCGTTCCAGAAGCGTGTACGGATCAGCCGAACAGGGGTGGCCCACGGACTAGCGCGTGCTCCTGACTACCGGAAAGGACTACGGTCACACTGGGTATGGCCAACGCCAATACCAACATGAACAAGGCGCCGACCCCAAGTGGATCAGGAAGCTCTGTAAGCAATGCACCCACCTCACAAAGCGCACAAGTCTCGGTGACGGTGGCATCATCGGTGGACGTTCCGGTATGCTCCTGGCCATGAGCGAAGGCATGTACCACATCGCGCGGCAACACGTAAAGCACCACTGCGAAGAGCAGTACCCATGCGGCTATGTGGCGAAAGCGGCCCATTGGATCGGTCGTGGGGCAAATATAACGCAACAATGATGCAATAGAGTGAATGGGCTCGGTGTCCGACCAATTCATGTTGAACACTATCGATACTACGGTAAGAACCAGCCGGATCTTATTCAGTGCGAAACAGACCATAGGCGAGAGCAGAGGAACTGGGATCCACAGGAACACTGTTGTCACCGACCAGTATTCAGACTGCGTCATCGCGAAGCAGCCCGCATCCATGTGTACCAGATCGCGGGTGTGCCAAGCCTCGTGGCGATCTCCCACAGTCTAGGCAAGAGCGGCCGAGTATTGGGGTCGTAGATGGATGTGGAGGGGAGGGTGGGGAGGATTATCGAGCTGCCTTCATTTGAAAAGGTGAATGACGCCTGCTCATAAGTGCCTCGTGCAGACAAGGACTATGAACATATTTGGACACCCATGAGAAAGCACTACACGCTCCTTGCACTAGCTCAGGTCTTCGTGTTGGCCGGTACGGCACCGACTACCATCGCGCCGCTGTCGGTCACTTCCACGATCAATTCATTCGGATCCACACCGAACGTGAACAACCTGATCGGCAACATCACCACGGCCACTACGGCCAGTGCAACGTTCCCTTTTTACCCCAGCTCGAACTTCTCCACCGGTATCGGCTACGTGAGCCAGCTTGGTCAATGGCAGGGGAGTATCACCTACACGTTCGTGAACCCCACCTCGGTATCGCGTATGTTGTTGTGGAACGCGTATTTCTCGTTCGAGTTGAACCATAGCCTGAAGGATGCCCAATTGGTGTTCTATAACAGCGCCAACCAGGTGGTCGGTACCGAGAGCGTGAGTTTTCCGCAGGCGGTCAACACCGTGCTCACACCGCAGGTTGTGAACTTCTCAGAAGAGATCTTCGATGTGAAGAAGGTGGTGGTCAGGGTGCAGGCACTCTGGGGCGGCAACGAGATCAGTCTTCGCCGGATGGCGTTCGCAGGCAACGGACTGCAAACGGGTGTGAATGATGCCGTTCGTACGGACATGGTGTCGGCCTATCCTGTGCCTGCGGTGGACCGCGCCACGATCCCGGTAGAGGTACCGCATGCTGTTCGCCTGTTGGATGGCAGCGGCCGTCAGGTGTCACATATCCATCGGTTCTTCCACGATCGTGTGGAACTGGAGTGGGTTGGCCTGCCACCAGGCTGCTACTACGCCCACATCACCACGGCCTCGGGCATGGTGGTGTCGCGGGTCCTCGTGATGGAGTGATCGCGCCGGTCGGGTATCATCGGTCCAGAGCCGCGCTGGGTCCGGAGCGGTCGGGTGAAGTCGTTGTTGCTTGACGAGAGCTAGACTGGGCGGGGCGGTGCAAGGGGTTGTCACCGCTGCGCCGAACCGGGTGGCAGGAACGGCTCCCCGATGATGCTGCGGTCGTACTCCTCTTCGCTCACCTCGAAACTGCCCGTATCCGTATGGATCATGTAACGCGTGCGCTGCACCTCGTGCCTGTCGCCCCACAGCTGGGGGATAAGACGCCCAAGGATCGGGATGTACAATGGGCCGTTGACAGTTTCGGTGAATGCGTGATCGATGGACTTGGAAGTAATGAAGGTCTGACGCATGTGGATCATTCCTCACCGAAAAAGTCACTGTCGTTCCGTTTCACAACGTATGTGCGTTCAGTTGTGACGCCTAGATCATGGTCGATCATCAATTGGGCCAATTGTAGACTACACCTCGGCAGGGTCTCACGAAGTGGACCCTGTAACCGCTGCTCCCGGTCTGTCCCATATTGATCCATTGTGAACGAATGTATGGGCCGAGTCTGGTTGAATGCTCGTAGCGGATCGAAGGTGCTACACGGGGGGATATTTGCGTCACCCTCATATATTCTGGTCCACCCTCGGCGGTATCAACCTATACACCACAGGTGTCACCAACCGGCTCAGGAGCGTACTGCTGATTAATCCCCCGATCAGCACGATCGCCAGCGGCGATATCAGCGGATTCGTGCTGGCTGCGATGGGCAGCAGGCCACCGATCGCGGTAAGACTCGTGAGCACGATCGGCAAGAAGCGCATCTCGCCCGCCTCCCGGATCGCCTGCTCCAGGGTTCGGCCTTCAGCGCGCAGTTGGTTGGTGAAGTCCACGAGCAGTATGGTGTTCTTCACCTCGATGCCCGCCAGTGCGATCAGGCCTACGATGGCAACGAAGCTCAAACTGTTGCCGGTCATCCACAGCGCGAGCACCGCACCCACGATACCCAAGGGGATCACGCTCAACACGATCAACGTGCTCTTGAAGGTGCCGAACTCCAGCACCAGCACGGCGATGAAGAGGAAGATGGTGGCCAGGATCACGGTGCCGAAGCCGCCGAAGCTGTCCTGCCGCGTCTCGATCTCACCGCCCATGGTGTAGCTGTAGCCCTGTGGCAGCTGCATGCCGTCCATCGTCTTGATCGTCGCATTCAAGGCATCATCTACCAGGAAGCCCTGTTGCACGAAGCTGCTCACCGACACATAGCGCCGCTTGCCGAGGTGCTTGATCGTTTGCGGCGACGATTCCAGTTGTAGGTCGGCGATATGGCGCAAGGGAATGCTCTCACCGCTGCGGCTGGTCACGAACAGGTCGTCGAACACATGCAGATCTGCCCGTTGGCCTTTCGGCACGGTGATCATCACTTCACGCTCCACGCCCAAGGGATCGTTGAAGGTGCCCATGCCCAGTCCGGCAACGGCAAGACGCACCGTGCGATCGATGTCCACCGTGGCGATGCCGAGCATGCTGGCCTTGTCGCGATCGATCTTCACGCGTAGGTCGCTCTTGAGGTTCGCCATCGGGTCATCCACATACAGGCTGCCCGGCATGGCCTTCAGCAGGGCGGCCACTTCCGCGCTGATGCGGCGTAGTGTATCGAGGTCCTCGCCGAATATCCTTACTTCCACGGGAGCCAGTTGCGGCGGACCTTGTTCGAAATCCTTCACTTCGATCTGCGCACCTGGCACCTGGGCGAAGGTCTTCCGCAGGTCGTCGATCACGCGCAGTTTGTCCTTGGTGCCGGTGTTCGTATGCAATTGCACGAAGACCTGCGCAAAGTCCGCGCGCTCGTTCTCGGGCTGCACGTTGTAGTACACCTGCGGATTGCCCTTGCCCACGTTGGTGGCGTAGTACTGCACTTCTGGGCGCTGCGCTAGTTCATGCTCCACCAACCGCGCCAGGCTGTCGGTATGTGCAAGGTTGCTCTGTAGCGGCGCCACCACGTTGACCATGAACTGCGGTTTTTCCGATGCGGGGAACAGGCTGAAACCGATGGCCTTCATTAGCCCTAGTGAGCCGATGAAGATCAAAGCGGCCACGAGCAAAGTGGTTTTCGGGTTGCGCAACGAACGCTCCAACAATGGTGCGTAGGTGGCATGTATCCCGCGTTTCAAGCCGCGCAGGAAGAAGTTGCCATCGCTATCCGCATGCGGTCTCAGCAAGCGGATCGAGAGGAAGGGCACGATGGTGAGCGAGACGAACATACTGGCCACAACGCTGAGGATCACGGCCAGCGGCAGGCTACGGATGAATTCGCCCGAGGCTTCCGGCATCAACGTCAGTGGCATGAAGGCGATGCACAGTGTAACGGTGCAACCGATCACCGCCACACCGATCTCCTTCACCGCGCCCAGCACGGCATCCATCGGCTTCTTGCCCTCGCGCAGCCACCGCTCGATGTTCTCCACCACCACGATGCTGTCGTCCACCAGCAGTCCCAAGGCCACCACGAGCCCCACGATGCTCAATTGGTTCAGCGAGAAGCCCATCGCGTTCAGCATGATCACGCCCATGGCCAGCGACAGCGGGATGGAGATCATCACCACCAGCGAGGCGCGACTGCCCAACGGCAACAGGGTGAGCAGCACCAGCAGGATCGCGATCAGGAAATCGCGGCCCAAGTGGCCCAGCCGGAAGTTCACGGCATCGGCTTGGTCGAAGTGCTGCTCCAGCGCCACGTTATCCGGCAACTGCCCACGGAACTTCGTGAGCACCGGAAGGTACTGCTCTTGCGCCGCGCTGATGTTCATGCCGCTCTTCATGGCCGCGTTCACCACCACACTGCGGTGACCGTTCAGGCGCGTGATGTGGCGGTCTTCATGGTACGCATCCGTTACCTGCGCCACATCGCGCAGCAAGGTGTTGCGTCCATCCACCGTCGCCACCACCGTGCGCGCCACGTCGGCCGCATCCACGTAACTGCCGCTGGTCTTCACGTTCAGCGTCTTCGTCCCCACGTCCACACTGCCGCCAGGGATGTTCGCCATCTCGCTCTGCACCGCGCCGATCACCTGCGTCAGCGGGATGTTCAGCCGCGCGAGTTTCTCCAGTTGCAGGTCGATGCGCACCGTGGCTTCCGGCAGACCGTTCACTTCCACGGTATTCAGCATGGGTACCGCTTCCAGCGCATCCTGCAGACGTTCGGCCTGTTCCTTCAGCAGGCGGCGCGGCGCGTTCTCGCTCACCAACGCCAGCTGCAGGATGTTCACCGTGTTGGGCGTGGCCTTCTGCACTTCGATGCTGTGGATGTCGGCCGGCAGCTCGGCACGCAGCGCGTTGATCTCCTGCACCAGCTCCTGGTGCTTGCGGTCCACATCCACACCGTACACGGCATCCACGCGGATCACGGCCACACCGTCCTTGATCGTGCTGTACAAGCGCTTGATGTCGTCCAGCTCGGTGATCCGTTTCTCCAGCGGATCCACCAGCAGGTTCTCCATGTCCTCCGGACTCGTACCCGGATACACGGCCACGATCGGGTAGATCGGCGCGTTCATCTCGGGGTCCTCCGCGCGCGGCATGCCCAGCAACGTGGTGATGCCCACCACCACGATCATCAAGAAGATGACCAGCGTGAACGGACTGTTCTTAACGGCGTATCGGGTGATCCACATGGGGCTAACGAATGGTGATGATGGAACCTTCCGTCAAATACGGCCCGCCTTTCACGATCAGCAGCGTCGTGGTGTCCAGGCCGCTCACCAGCACGTGGGTTTTCGTGATGCCTTGCACCGTCACGGCCTGTTTGTGTGCCTTGCCATCGGCACCGGAAACGAACACGAACCCTTTGTTCTCGT
>JAEYWT010000292.1 GCA_023428865.1 Bacteroidota bacterium
ATGCTGTGGAGACCGTTGGTCCTTGGCGTGCATTCGTGGCCACGATAGCCGGTACGAGTGTCGGTTTCGTTAGCGTGAACCGCACGGGAGAATTCATCGGGCGTGTGCTTTTCTTGGAACCAGGGAACCGTATCGCTGGGAGCTTCGCAACGGCGTTGGGTAGCATCGCGCAGTTCGTGGTCACCTTGGCGGCGGGTGGCCTAGGCCTGTTGGTGATAACGGTGTTGCGGCTGCCGTTGCCATGGCCGCAAGGCTGGACGTCCTGGGTGCTGGCCACACTTACCACACTGGTCACCGGTATAGCACTCGTACTGTATCTATATCCGGGGCTGTTCCGCCAGTTATTGTTGCTCGTGCCCTTCCTCATCAGGTTCGAGCGTGCATCGGCGGTGCTGTCGCGTTTCCAACGCAGCGACCTGCTTTCCGTGCTCTTGCTCAGTGGTACGCGCTACGGTCTGTTCACCTTTCAATTCGTCTTGTTGTTGTACGTGTTCGGGTCGGGTCTGCACGTGTTCCACGCCATGCTGGGTGTGCCGTTGATCTACCTCATCGCCACCTTGATCCCTTCGGTGATGCTTACCGAGCTGGGTGTGCGTGGTTCAGTGGCCGTTGCCATACTGGTTCCCTTGGGTGGCGACGCGGCGGTGGTGGTGCTGGCCACCACGTGTTTGTGGTTGATCAATGTAGCGTTGCCGGCTTGCGTGGGCAGCCTCATCCTATTGTTCGCGCGCATACGCATCAGGAACACAACGGCATGATAGCACCGCTGTATAGCGCATTCGCCTTGTTCGGTGTGGCCATGGTGCAGGCCGTGGTATTGGCCGCATGGCGCGAGCGTTTACGTGCAGAACGCGGCAGACGCACTGGTGAAGCGTTCACCAATGCCGGTGCAACGGTGATCGTTCCGGCGCGGAATGCTGAACACACCTTGATCCCCTTGCTGCAGGACCTCAACGCCCAGGATCTGCCGAAGGAACAGCTACAGGTATTGGTGGTGGATGATGGGAGCGAAGATGCCACCGCGCGGATCGTAGAAGGAATGCGTCCACAATGGCCCCAACTTGAACTGTTGCGGAACAGGGGTGAAGGCAAGAAGGCAGCGATCACAACCGGTGTTCATCACGCTCGGAATGAATTCATCATTCTCACCGATGCCGATGCCCGTTGTGGGCGGGAGCGTATCCGCACGATCCTAGCCGCGATGGAAGAAGGGCAGTTGGATATGATCGTGCTGCCGGTGCGCACCGTTGGCGCTGGTGGTTTCCTCGGGCGCTTGCAGGAAGAGGAACAAGCGGGCCTGCTCGGGGTGGCCATGGGCCAGGCGCTGAGCGGAAGAGCGAGCTTGGCTTACGGCGCTAACCTGGCTTTCCGACGGTCGGCATTTTTTGGGGTGAATGGCTACCAAGGCGATCGCTTTGTCAGTGGCGATGATATGTTCCTGTTGAAGCGCATGCAGCGTGCAGGAAAA
This sequence comes from Bacteroidota bacterium, assembly GCA_023428865.1. GTDB lineage: Bacteria > Bacteroidota > Bacteroidia > Flavobacteriales_F > PHOS-HE28 > PHOS-HE28. The sequence continues at coordinate 1,469 of JAEYWT010000292.1, forward strand.
CGCATCGGTGTGCGCTATGGTCTGGAAGCGGCTGTCTCCGTGGATGCGGAAGTCGATCTACGCGGCTTCATTACGCAGCGGTTGCGTTGGGCGGGCAAGATGCGCGGTGTGGGTGGAGCATTCACATGGTTGGGACTGGGGCTGTTGCTATTGCCTTGGTTCTTGTTGGTATTCACCATGCGTGTGACAGCAGAGCAGATGATGGCCGAGGACGGTGTGGAACTCTTCAGCCTACTGTTCGCAGCTTGGGCCTTGTGGTTGATCCCGGTTGTGGCCCTGGTCAGCGAAGTACGTCGTGGGTTGCAACAACGGGTGTGGCCGCTGGTCTCGGCCTTCTGTTACGTGTTGTTCACCGTGTACGCACCGCTGATCGCAGTGGCCTCGTTGTTCTACCGCCCGCGATGGAAGGGACGCCGTACCTGAAATGATGAACGCGCCGTGGTGTTCGGCGCGTCCGGTTCTTGTTGGCGGTGTGCTCAGAATGGCAGATCGTCCTCGTCGCTGGCAGGTGGCATATCGGCCATGGAGGGTGGAGGAGTGGCTTGGTAGCCACCACTTGCGCCAGATGCGGGTGCGGCCTGACCAGAGCGTTCGATGCGGTTGCCGCTAAGGCTTAGGAAGTACTTCGTTACGCCATCGCGCCCGGTCCATTCGCGACCGTTCACGTAGCAGGAAACGGTCACTTCGTCGCCGGGGTTGAAACCGTCTAGCAGGCCACAACGGTCCTGGGTGAATTCTACGGGGATGTGCTGCGGCCGTTGTCCGCTGGGTTCGGTCACCACCAGTTCACGCTTGCGGAACTTGTCGCTCACGTCCTGGGTCTTTCCTACTACCTTGATGTTGCCGGTGATGGTTACTTGTGCCATGTTCTTTGCCCGCGTTCTTGCGGACTGCTTGTTGGTTAGCGTGCGTTAAAGGCCAGAAGGGTCCTCCATGCTTCATCCACCCGGTCCTGTGCGAGCAGATCGTGTGCGTGCTGGTGGAGAGCGTTGAGCAGCGTGCTGGGCTGATCCTTGTGGGCGATGAAGATATCACTCAGTTCGGTGAGCTTGTATTCGTTCACCTCGGTTTCGTCCGGAATGGCCAGAAGGGCACCGAGTTTGCCCAAGTCATTCCCGGTGAGAACAGTGCTGTTACGGGCTTCGGGTGGAAGGCTGTCCACACCAACGCCAAGCTGCGTATTGGGTTGTGCCAGTTCGAAAAGCGCATTGCCGTGGGCGCGAGCATAGAAATGGCCACCCATCCGCCCAACGAGGTCGATCTTCCGTTGGTCTATTTTGCCCTTCGCATCCAAGACATCTTCGTTTACGTGGATCATCACCACTTCGCAGATCACCAGGTTACCAGCGCCACCGCCGGTGCCTGTTTCGATCACCTGTTTCACCACGCACTCGAACTGTACCGGGCTTTCCTTCACGCGGAAAGGCTTCACCTTTTCGGAAGGGATCGGCGTGAAGCCCGATTTGACGAACTCGTTCACACCCTCGGCGAACTCGGTGCTCGCCAACGAGGTCTGGTGTACCATGGAATAGGTAACCACATTGATCACCACCTCGGGCACGGCCTTCACGTTGTGGTAGCTGTGCTTGGTGGTATTGTCGCGTCCGCGGCGCGCGGGGCTGAAGATCAGGAGTGGTGGGTTGGCGCCGAATACATTGAAGAAACTGAAGGGACTCAGGTTCGGCCTGCCATCGGCATCGATGGTGCTAGCGAAGGCTACCGGACGCGGGCCGATCGCACCCACCAGGTAGCTATGCAGTTCGGGGATCGCCAGGTTAGCGGGGTCGAGGCTCTTCATGCGGATGAACGGGCAATGGGAGGGCGAAGGTAGCGCGCCACGGAAGTCGGGTTCTGGGTGTGGTTCAGGCGTCTATCTTTGCGGCCCTTCTGGCGGGTGTTGCCCGGTGGAAGGGAACCACGGACGTGGCGGAATTGGTAGACGCGCCAGACTTAGGATCTGGTACCGCAAGGTGTGGGGGTTCGAGTCCCCCCGTCCGTACAAGGTGAACGACCGCTGTTCACCGCACCAGTAGGCTGTCAGGGTTTGTCAGGCCGAAATGGCCGGATCCGAGAACGGCCCATCTCTTGAGAACAAGCTGAACCACTTCGACACTCGACATCATACCATGAACATCGAACGCGTAGAGACCGGAAACCTTACCGCCACCCTGAATGTGAAGTTGAGCCCGGAGGATTATACCCCGGGCGTGGAGAAGGCGCTGAAAGAACAGCGGAAGAATGCGGTGTTGCCGGGTTTCCGTCCAGGCCAAGTGCCCATGCACCTGATCAAGAAACGCGTGGGTCGTACGGTGTTGGTGAACGAAGTAGAGCGCCTGATCGACGCCAACTTGCGCGAGTACCTGCAGAACAACGCCATCCGCGTGCTCGGGCAGCCATTGCCGAAGGTGGAAGGTTCCAACGCCAACAACTGGGACGAACCCGGAGAGCTCACCTTCGCCTACGAGCTTGGTCTGGCACCCAACATCGAATTCGACCTCAACGAGAAGCTCGGGGTGGAATATCCGCTGGTGGACGTGAACGACGAACTGGTACAGCGCGAGGTTAGCGACATGCAGCGCCGTTTCGGCACGGTGGAAGAAGCCGAGGAAAGTGCCGACAAGGACATGGTCCTTGGTGACATGATCGAGTTGAATGCCGACGGTAGCATCAAGGAAGGCGGCATCATGAACCGCACGTCCATGAGCTTGGAGTTCATCGAAGACGAAGCCAGCAAAGCAACGCTCACCGGCAAGAAAGTGGGCGATGAAGTGGTGCTGGACCCGCACAAGGTCTCCAAGGGCCACGACGATCTGGCGCGCATGCTGGGTGTCGACCACGAGCGCGTTCACCAGATCGCGAGCAACTTCCTGTTCCGTATCGCCGAGATCAAGCGTATGGTTCCGGTGGCCGTGGATCAGGATCTCTTCGACCGTGTTTACGGGAAGGATGCGGTGAGCGATGAGGCTGGATTCCGCGCCAAGGTGAAAGAGGGGTTGGAGAACATGTTCCGCCGGGACAGCGACCGCATCTTCAAGCGGTTGGTGATGAAGAAGCTGGCCGAAAGCACCAGTTTCGAACTGCCCGATAGCTTCTTGAAGCGTTGGATCAAGGAGACCAGCCAGAACCCGGTAACGCCCGAGCAGATCGAAGAGAGCTACGGGGAATATGCCAATGGCCTCAAGCGCCAATTGCTCGAAGAACGCGTGATCGAAAAGTACGGACTGGAGGCCAAGGGCGAAGAACTGGATGCCTTCGCGAAGCGTTACGTGAGCGACCAGTTCATGCAGTACGGCATGCCCGCCCCGGAAGGCGAGCAATTGCAACAGATGGCCGCCCGCATCCTAGGCGATCGCGAGCAGATCGGTCGGATCCGTAACACCATCGTGGAGCAGAAGCTCAACACCCACTTCAAGGCCCTGCTAAGCCCGAAGGAGAACAAAGTGAGCTTCGATACGTTCGTAACCTTGGCCCGCACCGCGTAAAACGATCCATCCGCTTCCGTCCTTTACCCTACTCCAGCACGCCCGATGTTCCCCAAGGACGAATTCGACAAGTATGCGGTGAAACACCGCGGCATCAGCAGCAACGCGCTGCACAGCTACACCCGTGCGCTAACGCCGTACATCATCGAAGAGCGCCAGCTCAATGTGGCGCAGATGGACGTGTTCAGCCGGTTGATGATGGACCGCATCATCTTCATGGGCACTGCTGTGGATGATCAGGTGGCGAACATCATCCAGGCGCAACTGCTGTTCTTGGAAAGCGTTGATGCCCGCAAGGATATCCAGATCTACCTGAATAGCCCCGGGGGCGGTGTATACGC
>JAEYWT010000349.1 GCA_023428865.1 Bacteroidota bacterium
CCCCCGAAGGCATGGCCCACATCCGCGCCACCCCGGACCTGCAGAAAGCCGAGATGGAATTTGTTAACCGGTGGAAGCAAGAGGGGCTCCTGGAGAGCTTCTTCATTTCCACCGACCGCACAGGGGCGTTCCTGCTCTTGAACGGTGTGGAGCTGGGCCGTGCCAAGGAGCTGATCGGCACTCTGCCATACTTCCCGTACATGGCCCAGGTGCATTACTTCGAGGTCGCCAAGCAGTTCTGAGCCATGCCCAAACCCAACAAGACCACCGCCACCACGGCCAGCGTCTCCGCCTTCATCGATAAGGTCGCGAAAGAGGTGATGCGCGATGACAGCCGCGCACTGATGGCCATGATGCAAGAGCTAACCGGCGAGGAACCGCACATGTATGGGCCCACGATCATCGGCTTCGGCACGTATCATTACACGTATGCCAGTGGGCATTCGGGCAGTGCGCCGTTGGCGGCTTTCAGTCCGCGGAAGACGGAGTTGGTGCTGTATCTAGGCGAAGAGGCGCAGGATGAAGGGGCGCTGGCCAAGCTGGGCAAACACAAAGCCACCAAAGGTTGCGTTTACGTGAAGCGCCTGGCCGACATCGACCTGAAGGTGCTGAAGGGCTTGGTCAAGAAGTCCATCGCAGCAACGAGGAAGCGGTATCCACAGAAGTAGCGTCAGCCCACCACTTCCAGCTTCCCGGACTTCGCCACGCGTTTGGCCACCTTCTTCGGCACGTTGCCGGTGCGGATGTATTCGCGGTGGTCCATACCCCAGGTCCGCAGGTCCATCAGCAATTTCTCCAGGGTGCGACCGTAAGGTGTGATCTCGTACTGCACCGTCACGGGCATGGTATCCAGCACGGTGCGTTTCACCAGACCGTTCTGTTCCAAGTCTTTCAGTTCCTTGCTCAGCGTTTTGGCGGGTATGCCGTTGTGCATGCGTTGCAGTTCGCCGAAGCGCATCACGCCTTTGAAGCCCAAGCTGAGCAGGATGGGGCTTTTCCACTTGCCGCCGATGGTGTCCATGGCATCGCGGAAGGACATCAATACCCCGGCGCATGCGGCGGCAGTGTGGCCGGGAGGAAGCGAAGGGGCGGCTGCTTTCGGGCGCATGGTGTGAAGGTAGGGGTAGAGGGTGTGAAGAGGAGAGTGGGTGCGAGGGTGAGAAAGTCAGCGGGTGCGAGCGTGCCAGGGCAGGCGCGAGGTCTCCCTCACACTCTTTCAAGCATTCAAGCCAACCGGACTTCGGCAGCACGGTGCCGCTTGTGCAGGTAGATGTACGAGACCACCAGCAGCGCCAACGAGATCACCGGAGCTACCGCTGTGGCCAAACCGTCCACCGAAGTATGGGCGATGAAGGCCGAAAGGAAGGTGATGGCCACGCCGGCGTAGGTCCATTCCTTCACGCGCAGCGGCACCATGGGCAGGATGATAAGGACGGCAGCGAAGATCTTCGCGATGCGCAGTTCCTGCCGGAAGTAGTCGGGGAAGCCAAGGTGGCCGAAGCCGGTAGCTACCTCCGGGTCGGTGAAATACATGACCCCGGCCAGGATGAGTTGGAGGGAAACCAGGGCGGTAACGACCCAGTAAACGATGTTCGTGCGTTTCATGGCACAAAGCTCCGGTGGTAGAAGGCCTTATGGGGCGAGGGTTACAGAAGGGAAACCGGTTACCTGGAGGTAACGCTTAGGGTTGGCGCGGGGAGGTGGTGCCGTTGGTTAGAACGATTCCAAACAAGCTATCGTTGGCAGTTCGTTTTCCTGCCAAAGTGTTGCCCCGTAAATTCGCGGCCGAACGAACACCAGCTGTTCGCTGTTATAAAGGCATGGCCAGTAAAGGACTTTTCGGATCGTCGCTCGTCAAGAAGTACTGGATGGCCCTTACGGGCCTTTTCCTTATCAGCTTCTTGGTGGTACACGTCACGCTCAACTCGTTCATCTTCTTCAACGATGGCGGGGTCACCTTCAACATGGGCGCGGAGTTCATGGCGAAGAACCCGATCATCCGCACCATGGAAGTGGTGCTGTTCATCGGGCTCATTGCCCACATTGTGGATGGGTTGATCCTGTGGAGCCAGAACCGCGCTGCACGTCCGGTGAAGTACGCCATGGAAAGGGGCGGTGCCAACCGCAGCTGGTACAGTGCCAGCATGGGCATCCTGGGCACGCTGATCCTCTTCTTCCTGATCATGCACATCTGGCATTTCTGGGTGAAGAGCCGCATCACCGGCCTGCACCACTACGGTGTGGATGCCGAAGGGCAGGAGAACCTCTATGCCGTGATGGTGGAGGTGTTCCAGAACCCTTGGGTCGTGGTGCTGTACGTACTGGGTTGCTTCAGCCTGTTCTGGCACCTGTTGCACGGTTTCAAGAGCGCGTTCCAAAGCCTCGGGCTGAACCATAAGCGCTACAACGGTTTCATCGCTACCTGCGGCTCGGCCTTCAGCATCGTGGTGCCGGTGCTTTTCGCCCTGATGCCCCTCGCGTTCTATTTCAAGTGGATCCAGTGATCCGTTGACCTTTCCGATCCATGAGCAAGCTCGACAGCAAGATCCCCCCCGGTCCCATTGAGAAGAAGTGGACCTACCACAAGGGGCACGCCCGTATCGTTAACCCGGCGAACAAACGTCGTATCGACATCATCGTGGTGGGCACGGGCCTGGCCGGTGGCGCCGCTGCTGCATCGCTTGCGGAGCAGGGCTATAGCGTGAAGGCGTTCTGTTTCCAAGACAGTGCCCGCCGCGCGCACAGCATCGCCGCGCAGGGTGGTATCAACGCCGCGAAGAATTACCAGAACGACGGCGACAGCACCTACCGTTTGTTCTACGATACCGTGAAAGGTGGTGACTACCGCGCGCGTGAAGCCAACGTGTATCGCTTGGCTGAGGTGAGCGCGAACATCATCGATCAGTGCGTGGCGCAAGGTGTTCCCTTCGCTCGTGACTACGGTGGATTGCTTGACAACCGCTCCTTCGGTGGCGTGCAGGTGAGCCGCACCTTCTATGCCCGCGGCCAGACCGGGCAACAGTTGTTGCTCGGTGCTTACAGCGCGTTGATGCGACAAGTGGGCAAAGGCGCGGTGCAGATGTTCGACCGCCACGAGATGCTCGATGTCGTTGTCGTGGATGGAAAAGCGCGTGGCATCATCGCCCGCAACCTGATCACCGGCGAGATCGAACGTCACGGCGCACATGCCGTTCTCCTCTGCACCGGCGGCTATGGCAACGTGTTCTTCCTGAGCACGAACGCCATGGGCAGCAACGTTACCGCTGCGTGGAAAGCCCACAAGCGCGGCGCCTTCTTCGGCAACCCGTGCTACACGCAGATCCACCCGACGTGCATTCCCGTGAGCGGCACGCACCAGAGCAAGCTCACGCTGATGTCGGAGTCGTTGCGGAACGATGGCCGCATCTGGGTGCCCGCCAAACTCGAGGATGCGAAAGCGATCCGTGAAGGCAAGAAGAAAGGCAGCGATATCCCGGAAGCGGATCGCGACTATTACTTGGAGCGCCGCTATCCGGCCTTCGGTAACCTCGTTCCACGTGACGTGGCCAGTCGTGCCGCGAAGGAGCGTTGCGATGCGGGCTTCGGTGTGAACAAGACGGGTGAGGCCGTGTACCTCGACTTCAGCGCAGCCATCGAACGCTACGGCAAGCTGGAGGCGAACGTGAAGAAGATCGAGAGCCCGAGTAAGGAGAAGATCACCGAGCTCGGCCGTGCCGTGGTGAGTGAGAAGTACGGCAACCTCTTCGACATGTACGAGAACATCGTGGGCGAGAACCCGTACGACCACGCGATGAAGATCTACCCAGCGGTACACTACACCATGGGCGGCCTCTGGGTGGATTACAATCTGCAGACCACGGTGCCTGGTCTCTTCGCCTTGGGCGAAGCCAACTTCAGCGATCACGGTGCGAACCGTTTGGGTGCATCGGCGCTCATGCAAGGCTTGGCCGATGGCTACTTCGTGATCCCGTATACAGTTGGTGATTACCTCGCCGATGACATCCGCACCGGGCCGATCAAGACCAACACGCCTGAGTTCGACGCCGCAGAGAAGGAACAGAAGGACCGCATCAACCACTTCCTGAACAACAAGGGCACCAAACCGGTGGATGATTTCCACCGCGCACTGGGCAAGGTGATGTGGGACAAGTGTGGTATGGCGCGTAACGCCGAAGGCTTGAAGCAAGCGATCCAAGAGATCCGTGCCATCCGCGAAGATTTCTGGAAGAATGTGCGCGTGCCAGGCAAGGCCGAAGCCTTCAACCAGGAATTGGAAAAGGCCGGTCGTGTCGCCGACTTCCTCGATCTGGGCGAGCTGATGTGCATGGATGCGCTCAACCGCAACGATAGCTGCGGTGGCCACTTCCGCGAGGAATACGCC
>JAEYWT010000099.1 GCA_023428865.1 Bacteroidota bacterium
GCCTCGTTCAGGTCGCGCGCCGTGCGCTGCATGAAGTTGAACAGCTCGCGGTCCTGATCGACAGAGATGACCTCAGATGCACCGCGCGAAAGGAATTCCAAGGAGATGTTGCCCGTTCCAGCGAAGAGGTCGAGCACGCGGATGCCGTCCAACGCAACGCTATGTTGCAACACATTGAAGAGTCCCTCTTTTGCGAAATCCGTTGTCGGTCGCGCTTCCATCTCGTTCGGGGGATGGAGCCTGCGGTTGCGGTACTTGCCGCCTACGATACGCATGCGGATTGGTCGAAGGCCGCCAGCCAACGTTCCGGTTCAGCAACGGCGCCTCCGGTTGTCGTTGATGGAACAGCAGCCAATATGGTGGAGAAGTAGGTGCTCAGCAATGCGCGATCCGCCGAGGTCAGGTGCGTACCTCCTGCATGCAATCGAATGGACTCCGGGGTGTGACCAGTGCGCTCGGTTGCCAGTAAACAGTAGTACAGGAGATCCTCCGAAGTACGCGCCGGATAGGATGTGCTCAGCAGGAGCTCACCTTTCGATGCGATCGCGACATCCACGCGTTCCGCACCCCGGTGGAAGAGCAGAACGGGCCCAGCGTGCGATCGGGCGCGTGTACCATGCACCAGCACGGCTTGCAACGGCAGACTGCGTGCGATGGGGAACCGCTCCAGGATCGTACGTTCGTGGGCGGCTTCATTCACATACAAGCACTGTGCACTGATCGTGTTCACCGGTTCTTCACGAACCGCATTACCGGGCAGCTTTCCGAACACCAGCTTCAGGTGGTCCGCTGAGGTGCCGGGTTCCAATGCGCCATCCGGTACCAAGGTGCTCCATTCTGGCAAGGAAACGTACGTCACCGATCGCGGTCGTTCAGGTAGGTCGGCATGGCGCAAGACGTTCAGGTCCGGTGCCCACGCCATAGCGGTCACCTCATCAGTGGCAAGGTCGCGCGCCACCCATGCGGCAAGGTCCGGGCCGATCACCATGCCCACATGATGCGCGCGTTCAGCATCGGCGGTGTGGCTCTTTGCGCGGAAGGCGCCGGTCATGTTCAGTTCAGTGGCCATGCGCGGTGGTGTCGCCGATGGATTCGAGCCGCTCAAGGGGTGCAGGATGTTTGTCGCGATAGTTCCGGTAGGCCAAGGTCAGCGCTGTTACCGCGAAAACGATGCCGAGTACGGTGCCGGTGCGTTCAGAGAAATAGCCGTATTGCATCAGTATCGCCACTAACCCGGCCAGCAAAGCCAGCGCGGCGCCGAGCATCATGTGCAGGCCCTGACCTTCCATGGCGCCGATCACCAATAAGGTGCCACCGGCCAACATCAGAAAGACCGCGATCACGTTGAACAACAACTTTTTCATGCCCTGCGAACAGCGGCCAAAAGTAGGATAAATTCACCCCGCGACCCGGCGGTTCCAGCGTTATCGAACGCCTGTGTCGGGCCACTCCAACGATGTCATCACAGGTCCATGGAACCAAGATCGGCACGCGCTTGCTCGATGCGCTCGGCCATGCACCCACAGCGGGTCAGGAGCGTGCGGCCATGGCCTTGGAACGATTGCTCAGGACAACGAAGGAACGTACGGCCTTGGTGCTGAAAGGCTATGCTGGCACGGGTAAGACCACCTTGGTGGGTGCTTTGGTAAAAGTGCTTTCGGCCGAACGCAGACCCGTGGTGCTGCTAGCCCCGACCGGTCGCGCGGCGAAAGTGCTCTCGGCCTATGCTGGCCGACTGGCTTCTACCATACACCGAAGGATCTATCGCGCAGCGAACGAGGATGATGGTTACTTCGGCATGCAAGTGGCACCGCACCGTGATCAGGGTGCTTTGTTCATCGTGGATGAGGCGTCCATGATCGGTAGGAGTGGCGCTGGTGATGGGCCATTCGGAGGCCGTGATCTCATGAGCGATCTTTTCGAACACATCTTCGCCGTTCCTGGAACACGGGTGCTCTTGATCGGTGATCCAGCCCAGTTGCCACCTGTTGGTAGCGATCACAGTCCTGCGCTAGAACCGAAGGAACTACAAGCCTTCGGTGTGGTTGCCGGTATGGTTGAATTGACCGATGTGGTGCGCCAAGCGAGTGGGTCGGGTATCCTTACCAACGCCACCGACCTGCGTACCATTTTGGCGCATGAAGAGCCGCGGATCCTTTTCCGACAAGGTTTCGATGATGTGATCCGCACCGATGGATACGACCTGCAAGATGCCTTGGAGACCGCATATGCGCAGGATGGTGATGATGAAGTGTGCCTGATCTGCCGGAGCAATAAACGCGCCTACCAATACAGCCAGCAAGTGCGCGCACGCATCCACGGCTACGAAGAGGAACTCTGTTCCGGTGATCGCCTCATGGTGGTGAAGAACAACTATTTCTGGGCAGGCCAGAACGGCAAGGCGGAATTGATCGCGAACGGTGAGCAGTTCGTGGTGAACCGCGTACATGGTGTCGAAGAGCGGTATGGCATGCGCTTCGCGGACATCACCGCACGTTGGTGGAATGGGGTGGAGGAACGCGAATTGGAGGTGAAAGTGCTGTTGGATGTGCTCTCCATCGATGCACCTGCGCTACCTGGTCCGCGTTTGAAGCTGCTACACGAGAGCATCTTCAACAGTTATCCGGAAACCACCAAGGCCGCCCGTATGAAGCGGCTACGCGAGGATCCATATGCCCAGGCTTTGCAGGTGAAGTACGCCTACGCGGTCACAGCCCACAAGGCACAGGGCGGCCAATGGAACACGGTGTTCGTGGATCAGGGGTATGTGACCGAAGAGATGATCGACAAGGAATACGTGCGTTGGCTTTACACGGCGATCACGCGGGCTGGTAGACGTCTTTACCTGCTCAATTTCCACCCGCGCTTCTGGGGTGATGATGGGGTGACGGATTAAGCGCCGAACAATAACACGTGCTCCACGGGCTTGGGGCTCGCCAGGCTGATGGAATGTCCCTCGCCAATGCGCCACGTACGCACGTGATATTCCGCTGCCGCCATGGCGATGAATTCTGGATGTGCGATGGTGAGCTTGTTCACCGCCTCATCCACACGCAGCGAACGCAGGTCGTCCATGATCCCTACACCACTGGCTTTGAGAACAGCTTCCTTGCGTGTCCAGAACTCCAGGAAGGTGCGCTTGGGTTGTTCACTTTGCGCGATACGGTGTTGTTCTTCCGGTGTGAAGTAGTGTGCGCTCACCGCCTCGTGGTCCACACGGCGATCAATGGTCTCCACATCCACACCGATCTCAACAGAGCGGCAAACAGCGAAGGCGATCGCATCCTTCGTGTCGCTCAGGTTGAAATGTAATTCGCCATCGGGCAGGAAGGGTTTACCGAAACGGCCACGTTCTGCATGGATCGAGGCAGGTGAACGACCCAGGTAATGGGCGAGCAACTCGCGCATCCAACCATGGCCAAGCATGAAGCGTTCGCGATCATTATCGAACTTGAACCGTGCCGCACGTGCCAATTCCTGTTCATCCAACAAGGACCGCAGTTCTACTTCACGCGGTCGTAGTTCAGCCAATTCAGCGAAGTGGATATGGCAGGGGGCCTCGCCAAGTGCCGGTGGTTCCACACGCAACACCGCCCGTTCATCGGGTCCAGTGCAGTGGATCACCAACGGCCGCGACCCAATCATACCACCGCGGCCGCAGATGTATCCTTCTTCACGAGCACGCCTTCCATCACCCGGGCCAAGTCCGCTACGAGCGGTTCCTTGATGATGCTGTAGTGGTCGCCCTCGATGGTGCGTAGGATCACGCTGCCGTGTACGTGCTTCTTCCAACCCATGTCCGGTGTGCCTGGCGAGCCCACGGCCTTGATCACGGCTACATCACCATGATATGGTTTCGCCTTGTAGGCTAGGGTAGCATCGTCGTAGGTGTCGATGATGTTGAAGTTGCGCAACTTCATCGGTAGCACCTTGTTCATGCCGTGGATCATGCGCACGATGGTCCGCAACACGGGTTTCTTGATCGGGTCGTAGAACTTGCGTTCCTTCTGCATCACCTCAGCGAACGGCTCTGGTGCATAGCTGTCCAGCATGATCAGCATGGGCACTTCGTCACCCTGCTCCTTCAATTGACGGGCCACCTCGTAGGCCACCACACCACCGAAGGAATAGCCTGCGATGTTGTAAGGCCCTTGTGGCAATAGTCGTTTGAATTCCTGCACATAGTGGGCCGCAATGCTCTCCACGGTGTCGTAGGTCATGGGTAGGCCATCCTCACCTTGGTGCGCGGTGCCATAGAAGGGCTGCTCTGCGCTCAAGTAGCGAGGCAGGAAGTGGTTCGCTTCATCACCATGCACGCACAGGATCGGAACGCGTGAGCCCTCACGTTTGATGGGTGTCACGTTCTTCAGCTCTGCCGCGACATCATCCGCACGAACAGCGCCCAGCTCCACAGCGAGTTCGGCAATGGTGGGCGAACGGAAGAGCAAGTTGAGCCCATAGGTCTTACCGAACTGTTGTTCGATCTGCGATAGCATCTGGATACCCAGGATCGAGTGACCACCCAGATCGAAGAAGCTTTGGTGGATGCCGATATCCTCTACACCGAGGATCTTGTTCCAGATCGCGGCGATCTTCTTTTCCGTGGCGTTTCGCGGAGCCACATGTTCCACCGTCATCTGTAGCGCACGAAGGTCCGGGGCTGGCAGTTTCTTCTTGTCCACTTTGCCATTGGCGTTCAAGGGCAGCTCGTTCAGCAGCACATGGAAGGCTGGGAGCATGTAGGTGGGCAGGCGCTTCTCCAAGGCCGTTCGCACCATGGCGGTCAGCGCATCGCGGCGTTGGGTGTCCTTCTCCGGATCGAAGTCTGCCGGTACGATGTAGGCCACGAGCTGTTGCTCACCAGGACCATCTTTGCGCGCCACCACGACACGGTCACGAATGCCGGGTATGGCACTGATGGCATTCTCTATCTCGCCTAGTTCGATACGGAATCCACGGATCTTCACCTGGCCATCGGCGCGGCCAACGAAGGCGATGCTGCCGTCAGGCTGCCACTTCACGATATCGCCGGTGCGGTACAGTTTGGCTCCGCTCTTGCCACTGAAAGGGTCATCGATAAAACGTTCAGCGGTAAGATCATCCCGCTTCCAATAGCCGAGTGCCACACCGTCTCCACCGGCATACAGCTCGCCCTTCACGCCAACTGGAACCGGGTTCCGTTGCTCGTCGAGGATGTGGACCGTGGTGTTGTTCAGTGGGAAACCGATGGGTACACCATCGCTCATGCTGGCCTCGCTGTTGATCGGGAAGCAGGTAGTGAAGGTGGTGTTCTCCGTTGGTCCGTAGCCGTTGATGAGTACGTTCGGACCGAGCGCCTTCAACGCCCGCTTGATGTGCGGCACACTAACGACATCGCCGCCGGTAAGGATGTGCTTCAGTCCGCGCAGGCGGTCCAATTGCTCATCCACCATCATGTTGAAGAGGCCCACGGTGAACCATACACTGGTCACCTTGTGCTTGGCGATGGTAGCACTGATCTCTGGCAAGGTCGGCTTCTGCTGCGGTTGCAGGACCAATCGAGCGCCGTTCAGTAGTGCGCCCCAGATCTCCAAGGTGCTTGCATCGAAGCTGATGTTGGAGAGTTGCAACCAGCACAGGTCCGGACCGAAACTGATGAAATTCTGTGAACGCACCAGACGTACGATGGCACGATGCGGTACCACCACGCCCTTCGGTGTTCCGGTGCTTCCGCTGGTGTACATGATGTACGCGGGTGCATCGGCAGTAAGCCTTGGCATCGCCGCATCCTCGCCGGCCGGTACGTCTTCGAGGAAGATGTTCCGTGCCTGGTGCTTCGGCAAAGCGTTCACCAGGTGGCGCTGGGTCAACATCACCTTCACGGCGGTATCGCCGAACATGAAGGCGAGGCGATCGGCAGGGTAACCGGGATCGAAGGGCACGAAACAACCTCCGGCTCGCAGGGTCGCGAGCATGGCCACGACCATGTCGAAGCTACGGTCCATGCAGAGGCCAACAGGTTCGCCGGGTTTCACGCCCATGGTGACCAAGGCTTTGCTCAAAGCATGCACCCGCTGCTGAAGATCGCGGTAGGTGAGTTTCTGGTCGTGCAGTTCCACACTAACGCGGTCGCCGTACTTGTTCGCCACCTGATCGAAGAGGCTTCCGATGTCCTCTTTGGGATACGCCAACGCACGCCCGTGCCAGTCCGATTTGGGTAGTTGTTTCTCACCAACCAGGGCCACTTCGCCGATCAGATCACCGATGGTGGCGGCCGGTGCGGTCTGTATCCGTTTGATCAGGGCCACCAGCTGGTCCATCCAGTTGCGCACCGTGCCTTCGTTGAAGAGGTCGGTGTTGTAGCTCCATTCAAGCGTGAGGTCACCTTCGTTGCCTGTCGCGTTCAAGAAGAGTTCGAAGTTCTCGAAGGCGCGTGGGTTGCTGATGAAGCGATGTTGCAGGCCATCGAAGCCCACGCCATCGTCCATGTTCATGTCGATGTTGAACACTACGGGACACAACGGGATACGGCCCGGTTCACGCGGCACATTGAGCTTACGCAACAAGGTGCCGAAGGTGTACTTCTGGTTGTCGAAGGCGTCGAGTACACCGGTCCTGCGTGCTTTCAAGTGGTCGAGGAAGGAGATCTCTTCGTCCACACGACTACGCAAGGCAAGGAGGTTCACACAGTGGCCCACCAAGTGTTTCATGCCTAGGTCGCTCTGCCCTGCAGCAGGCAGACCAACAACGATATCGCTATCACCGGTGATCTTGTGCAGCAATACTTCGAAGGTGGTCATCAACGTGGTTACGAAGCTGGCACCACTGCGGGTGGCCACTTCCTTCAGGCCGCGCACAAGGTCTTGCGAAAGCGTGAGGTCAAGGCGTTTGCCGTTGAAGGTCTTCTGCCGTGGACGTGGGCGATCGGTAGGCAGGTCAAGACGTGGCACATGGCCTTTGTAAAGATCGAGCCAATAGCGTTCTACCGTGTGGTGTTCCGAGCTCTTGGCGAAGTCGATCGTGGCCAGGCTGTATTCGCTGAAGGCGCTGGCTTCGGGCAGTTTCGGTGTGCCACCGCTTTTCGCAGCATTGTACAGCGCGCTGATCTCGGCCATCATGATGCCGAGGCTCCAGCCATCGCATACCACGTGGTGACCGGTCAAGCGTAGCATGTGCAGATCGGCAGCCACCTTGATCAACTGCGCGCGGAACAAAGGACCGTTACGCAGGTCGAAGGGCAGCAACATGT
>JAEYWT010000104.1 GCA_023428865.1 Bacteroidota bacterium
AGGTATACGCTGGTGCGGAAGCGTTGGAACAGAGCGTGCGGATGGAAGGTATCGACCTGGTGCTGACCGCGCTGGTGGGTTACGCCGGACTGCGACCCACGTTGGCTGCCATCGACGCTGGCAAACACATCGCCCTGGCCAACAAGGAAACGCTCGTCGTAGCTGGTGAATTGGTGACGAAGTCGGCGCGTGACAAAGGCGTGAACATCTACCCGGTGGACAGCGAGCACAGCGCCATCTTCCAATGCTTGGCCGGTGAGTGGCACAACCCCATCGAGAAGATCGTGCTCACGGCGAGCGGTGGTCCGTTCCGGGGGAAGTCGCGCGAAGAATTGGCGAAAGTGACCAAGGCGCAGGCGCTCAAGCATCCCAACTGGGACATGGGCGCGAAGATCACCATCGACAGCGCCAGCCTGATGAACAAAGGGCTGGAAGCGATCGAAGCGAAGTGGTTGTTCAACTTGAAAGCGGAGCAGATCGAGATCATCGTGCATCCGCAGAGCATCATCCACAGCATGGTGCAATTCCGCGATGGCAGCATGAAGGCGCAGATGGGACTGCCGGATATGAAATTGCCGATCCAATACGCCATGGCCTACCCGGACCGCCTGCCAACGAACTGGCCGCGTTTCGATTTCACGAAGTATCCAGCATTCACCTTCGAGCAGCCCGACCTGCACACCTTCCGCAACTTGGCGCTGGCGCTGGACGCCATGGAGAAGGGTGGCAACGCGCCGTGCGTGTTGAACGCTGCGAACGAAGTGGCCGTGGAGCTTTTCCTCAAAGACAGCATCGGTTTCCTGGAGATGAGCGATCTGATCGCCCATACGCTCGGAGCCGTTCCCTTCGTTGAAAAACCTGAACTAGCCGACCTTGAAGCCAGCGACGCCGAAGCGCGGCGCGTGGCACGCGAAAGCACTCCTGCATGGAATTCCTGACCAAAGCCGCTCAGCTAATCCTGAGCCTCTCCATCCTCGTTGTCCTACACGAATTGGGCCACTTCCTTCCCGCGCGCTGGTTCAAGATCCGCGTGGAGAAATTCTATCTCTTCTTCGATCCCTGGTTCTCGCTCTTCAAGAAGAAAGTGGGCGACACCGAATACGGCGTGGGCTGGTTGCCGCTCGGTGGTTACGTGAAGATCAGCGGCATGGTGGACGAGAGCATGGACAAGGAGCAGATGGCCCAGCCCGCACAGCCATGGGAGTTCCGCAGCAAGCCAGCATGGCAACGCTTGATCGTGATGATCGGTGGTGTCACGGTGAACCTGTTGCTCGGCATGCTCATCTACATCATGGTGCTCTTCGTTTGGGGCCGTGAATTCCTGCCGTTGGAGAACGCCACCTATGGCATACACCCGAGCAAGACACTGGCTGCGGCCGGTGTGCAGGATGGTGATCGGATCATCAGTATCGATGGGGTGAAGCCGAAGACGACCGGCGATGCGGGTAAGGTGATCATGATCGACGCTGCGCGAACCTTGGTGGTGGAACGTAATGGCCAGCAGGTGACGATCGAACTGCCCGAAGGCTTCAACGAACAAGCCTTGGCCAGCGGGGAGAAGGAGATCATGGCGGTGCGTTTGCCGTTCTACATAGACAGTATCCTGCCGGGAGGCGCAGCGGCGAAGACCACCTTGGCAAAAGGTGATCGTGTGCTTTCGGTGAATGGGTGGCCCACGCTTTTCTTCGAGGATTTCCGCAAGACGATGCAGGAGGAGAAGGGCAACGAAGTGGCCATCGTCGTACTGCGCGGATCGGACACCTTGTCGGTGAAGACCCAAGTGGACGCCGAAGGCAAAGTAGGTCTTGGCCCCATGGCCTACAAGAAGTTGAACGAACGCGGAGAAGGCTTCGCTACGGTGAAGGAGACCTTCGGTTTCTTCGCGTCCATACCAGCGGGGATCAACTATGGACTGGAGACCCTGGGCGGTTATGTGCGTTCGTTGAAACTGCTCTTCACACGCAGTGGTGCCGAACAGATCGGCGGCTTCGGTGCCATCGGCAACATGTTCCCTTCCACTTGGGATTGGAACGCCTTCTGGAACATGACGGCCTTCCTCAGCATCATCCTGGCCTTCATGAACATCCTGCCCATTCCCGCGTTGGATGGTGGCCACGTGCTCTTTCTGATCTACGAGATGATCGCGGGCAAACCAGCGCCACAACGCGTGATGGAAGTAGCGCAGATGGTAGGTATGATCCTGCTCTTCGGCCTCATCCTCTTCGCCAACGGCAACGACCTCTTCAAAGGCATCACCGGACGTTTCTAGCGGAACACAAGCACGGTAGCCATGGTCGTCGCCCGCGCCAAAGCCCTGTCTGAGAACAAGAAGCAGCTCACCAAGTTCGTGCTGATCGGTGGGCTGGCGGTGCTTACCGATCTGGCGTGCTATTACATCTTCCTCAACCTCTTTCCGGAGAACGCCTTTGGTGGCAACTTGGACAATGAGGCGGTGAGCAAGTGTCTCTCCTTCCTCTGCGGCCTATCGGTGACCTATTGGCTGAACAAGCGATGGACCTGGCGCCGCAAGGATCGTGACAACGGCAGGCTGATGCGGTTCCTGTTGATCTACGGCATTTCGTTGCTCCTGAACGTGGGTATGAACTCAGGCCTGTTGCATGTCTTGCACGCTGAGCCCATGTTCGTGAGCCTGCCGTTCAAGTACCTCATCGCCTTCGTTGGCGCCACTGGCACCTGTTCGGCGTTCAACTTCATCGGCCAGAAGTTCTGGATCTTCAAGCCGGTGGAAGAGGAGGGAGGTTGACCCGAACCTCTGCACCCCACCACGCGTACAAAGCACCATGCCTCACGTGGTGTTGGTCGAAGACGACGCGCTCGTCCGCAAGCTCTTGGAAAAGCGGCTCATTGCAGCCGGCTGGCAGGTCAGCGCCTTGCGCGATGGCCGCGGACTGTTGGCGCACATACAGCAGCATCCGGCGGACCTCATCCTGCTCGACCTCGGCTTACCGCACATCGATGGCC
>JAEYWT010000207.1 GCA_023428865.1 Bacteroidota bacterium
CCTTGTTCAATTCCTTCCACGGGAACTCCTTGTACACGATGGCACTAGCTTGTTCCAGGGCAGGACCAAGTGCAGTGAACGTACTGTCTAGATAGCTGGGTTGGGAGAAGCGATGCAAGTGGTGCAGGTATCGCTCGAAGATCACATCATCTTTCATCCACTGCACGTGCAGGTCGTCGTTGACAGAGAAAGGTTGCGTACCTCGGCGATCCCCGATGAGGTCGGTGGTGGGATAACCACTGAAGCTCTCGTAGGCCACGGGTTCCACCAAGCCAGTGCTCGGGTTGAAATAGAACTTCACGTCGCTCCAATCCACACTGCGGAACCCGCCGATGAGGTCGTTGTGGGCGAGGTGCCTAGCGAGCAGGTCCGCATCGAACACCTGGTGCGCGGGTACTTCGCCACTGCGGAACCTTTGAATGCGAACCACTGCCGTATCGAATTGTGCTCTACGGGTGCTGTCGGCCATGATCTCCTTGGTATCATAGGCATCCAGCTTCGCGGTGCGGTAAACGCCAAGATTCGGATCCGGTTTCTCCTTGCGCATCCAAGCGAGGCGTTTCTGCCAAAAATCCGAAGGATCGAAACGCAGGATGGGCCCTCGCGGTCTGTTGTTGTTGTCCAACAACTCCTGACCGAAATGCTCCTCGTAGGCATACACACCCAAGTCCTTCTCATTCAACTCCACGGTGCAGAAACCATAGCGCAAGGCCACGACGCCTTCGCCACGCATCATCTGGTGGTGCAGCCAATCCGTAAGATACGCCCGTGTGCCCGGATGCTGCAGACTGAAACGCCGCATACCTAGGAAATCGCCACTATCCTTGGCGATCACCCGGAACGACCACTTCTCCCCTTTCACGTGATCGGTCATCTTCCCTTTGATGCGCAATTTGGCCTTGAAGGTGCCATCGCTATCCGTCACCTTGCCCTTCACATAGTCGTTACCTTCCGCAAGAATGACACCGCGTTCGCGCGAAGCATCCACCACCGCTTGGATGCTGGCCATGCTCTTTTCGCTCAGGGACAACTTCAGATGTGGCGCTTCTGCACCCCAGCTCTTAGGATAGTTCACCACCAGTTGCTTGGCCATGTGCAGAACACCGCCATGGCCTTTACCTTTCAAGAAACGATCGGCCACCACACCACCCACTAGCACGATCAGTGCAATGGCGATGAGCAGGAATTTCCGTTTACGACCTGGTGCGTTCTGTGCTGTCATAGGTTGGTTGGGCAAGATCCTCAAGGCAAAGGTGCGCCATGCTTCGAGATCACGTGACGTTGTGCGCTGTAAATGCCCGTGCGACCACTGAAATAAAAGGCGGTGAAACAAGCCACAGCGAAAAGGAGGGCATGTTCACCACCGAACAGTTCAACACCCATGAAGGTGCAGGCCAACGGCGTATTGGTGGCTCCGGCGAAAACGGCGATGAACCCCAGCGCGGCGAAGAGATCCAGGGGCGAACCAGATAGCACAGCGATCGTATTCCCCAGGGTTGCACCGATGAAAAAGAGCGGTGTCACTTCTCCACCCTTGAAGCCTGCGCCCAAGGTGATAGCGGTGAGCAACAACTTCCACCACCATGCCAGCATGGGTGTATGGCCGCTTCCGAATGCGTTCACGATAGAGATGCCTTCACCATCCATGGTAGTGACACCAAGACCGAGGTAATCCCTTGTGCCCAAAGCGGCCGTGATCAACAGCACCACCACGCCACCGGCGATCGGCAGCATCCATCCGTGGCGAAAGAGACCGGTACCAAAGCGTTTTATCGTGTGCGACAGGAACACGAACAATTGACTGGCAAGGCCAAAGAGCACTCCGGCACCGATCGCTTTCGCAAGCATGACGAAGTCCAGCACACCAGTGCTTTGGGTGATCATGAGCGCGGTGTAATGAACGTGATCGATACCGTAGAGGGTACACACCATATTGGCGAAGACGCTCGCTACCAAACACGGGATCAAGGCCTCGTAGCGAATGCGGCCGACAGCCAGTACTTCGATGGCGAACACCGCACCAGCCACCGGTGTACCGAACACCGCACCAAACCCTGCTGCAATACCGATGGTGAGCAGCAGGCGTGTATCCTCCGCATTAAGCTTGAACCATCTGCTGAACAGCCCGGCCATGCTTCCCCCCACCTGCACCGCAGTGCCCTCCCGCCCGGCAGAACCACCGAACAGATGGGTGACCA
The DNA here is from genome assembly GCA_023428865.1 of Bacteroidota bacterium. Taxonomy (GTDB): domain Bacteria; phylum Bacteroidota; class Bacteroidia; order Flavobacteriales_F; family PHOS-HE28; genus PHOS-HE28. Next base: position 2,199 of record JAEYWT010000207.1, read on the forward strand.
CCGTAGTAAGGATCACCAAGGGAGCCATGCCCACTGGAACGCCACCGCCCGGCTCATGGATCTCGTCCACGATAAGGTCGTTACCTGCACGGGAACGTTTTCCCCATCGTTCATACAAGAAGTAGATGCCTGCGCCAGCGATCGGAAGCAGCCAGATGATCCACGGTGTTTGCCAGCGCAATGTGGTAACCACATCCAATAACCACAGGAAAAGCGCGACCAAGGCCCCCACCACGATGGCCACGGGTGTGCTCAGCAGGGTCCACTTCAGCACATGCCGCACGATAGGAATGAAGTCGAAGGAGTTGTGTTCGTTGCTGCGCTCGCTCATGCTTCAAGACCTAGGGCGGACCTGGTGGAAGGTCCGTGAGGTAGGCGCCATCATCCCATTGTCGGGCGGTTAACACCATTTGCACCCACAAATGGTGTGGAGGCGGAACACCATCGCCTTGCGGCAAATATAGACGGCGCCTCCGAGTGCGGATCATCCCACCTTTGCACCATGGCACATCCCTGGCACGACATCCCCCCGGCAAGAACGCTCCGCAACGCGTCAACGCCATCATCGAGATACCCAAGGACAGCAAAGGCAAGTACGAATTGCACAAGGAGAGCGGACTGTTGATGTTGGATCGTGCGCTCTTCAGCGCCGTGCATTACCCGGCCAACTACGGTTTCATTCCGGGCACCTATTGCGACGACAAGGATCCCCTGGACATTCTTGTACTCACCAGTCTTACGCTGCCGCATCTCTGTTTGGTGGATGCAACTGTGATCGGCGTGATGCGAATGGTGGACCAGGGCGAGGCCGACGACAAGATCATTGCGGTGGCCACGCATGATGAGAGTGTGATCCACCTGACCGATGTATCGCAGTTGGCACCGCACACCGAGCTGCAGATCCGGCGATTTTTCATGGATTACAAAACGCTGGAAGGGAAAGAGGTGAAGGTGGAGAAGTTCCTTGGGCGCGAAGAGGCACTGCGGATCGTGGAAGAGGCGGTGGCGTTGTATGCTGCTACGTTCGTCCGCTGAACACATCGGTGAAACCAGGCTGATGGATCCTATACTAGCGCATCCAGCCCAACTCGAATGAGGGGCACCATGTATCGGAACCTACTGGGATACTTGAAGAGCCTGGCTGCACACAACATTGGCACGCAACACTGAGATGCGCACCTTCGTACTTCCTTTAGCCTGCGCACTGTCGTTGACCGGGGTAGCTCAACTGGACTCAACTATCAGCGTGAGTGGCTACGCCGAGCTGTACTACAGCTACGACCTCTCGAACCCCGGCGATCACCTGCGCCAAGGACCGTTCTACAGCTTCAATAGGTACAACGAGACCACCTTGAACCTAGGCTTCGTGAAGCTCGCCTACGAGAAGAGCAATGTACGCGGCAACCTGGCACTGATGGCAGGTACGTATGCGCAATACAACCTCGCCGCAGAGCCCGAGCTGCTGCGCAGCGTATTCGAGGCCAAAGTGGGCGTGAAGCTCAGCAAGCAGCACGAGCTGTGGCTCGATGCGGGCATCATGCCGAGCCATATCGGATTCGAGAGCGCCATCGGAGCGGACTGCTGGAACGTGACGCGCAGTTTATTGGCGGAGAACTCGCCCTACTACGAGGCCGGCGTGAAGTTCGGCTACACCAGCAAGAACGAGAAGTGGTACGTGGCGGGCATGCTGCTGAACGGCTGGCAGCGCATAGCACGTCCCGAGGGCAACAACACGCCCGCCTTCGGCACGCAGCTCACCTACACGCCTAGCGACAAAGTGAAACTGAACTGGAGCACCTTCGTCGGCAACGACCAACCCGACAGCGTGAGCCAACTGCGCGCCTTCAGCAACCTCTACGCGCAACTACAGATCACCGAGCGCTTCGGGCTGATCGCAGGCTTCGACTACGGCATGCAACAGGAGGCCAGCGGCGACAGCTCCAGCCTGTGGATGAGCCCTGTGCTGATCCCGCGCTTCACACTTAACGACCGCACGCACTTGGCCGCGCGCTGGGAGCTGTATCAGGACCGCGACGGTGTGATCATCGGCGCCACGGGAACACCAAACGGCTTCAACACCATGGGCAACTCGCTCAACCTAGACCGGCGCATCGGCGAGAACGTGCTCTGGCGCATCGAGGCGCGCATGCTCCAAAGCGAGGACAAGATCTTCGTGGATGACAAAGCCGTGGCTTCGCAGTCGAACACCTTCTTCACAACAAGCCTTTCGATCGAGTTGCCCTAATGGTCGGCTAGTTCTTCAGAACGCTGGTCATCGTGCAGCCGAACGCTGAACACATCCGTGCGCTGAAGTACGTTGATGAGCAGGGCGTGAAGCACTACGAGCTCTTCGGTCCGCTCTTCTTCGGCAGCGTGCAGGCCTTCACCGAGAAGTTCGACATAGCCGGTGATCCGGTAGAGGTGATCATCGACTTTGCCGAGAGCCGGGTGGTGGACATAGGCGGGATCGAGGCGTTGAACCGCATCACCGAACGGTACCGCGAAGCCGGCAAGAAGCTGCACCTGCGCCATCTGAGCGCCGATCGCCGCGCGCTACTGAAGAACGCGGAGGACGTGATCGACGTGAACATCATGGAAGACCCCAGCTACAGGGAGGTGCTGGACAGGATCCAAGCCACCGCAGGATGTCGCGCGGCGGACCTTGCAGCGCGCAGAATGGCGGACCGGGGACCCTTCCTTCACCGCCACGCCAACGTTCCTCCGCATAGCCACCACCTCCTCCCGAAGCCACGATCACGCAGCACCTGCGTGGCCGAGCGGTTCATGTTGCGCAGGGGTAATTGCTGCAACGAACGTCGCGGCTAGTTCATATGATACCCGACGCGAGCATGACCGAGATGGCGAGGATCAGCGCACCAACGGAAAGCTGCACCTCGCGCAGGGTCACTTTCGGCATGAGCTTCTTGCCCCACCACGCACCGATGAAAGCCGCGAGCGTGGTGGCGAGCAGCAAGGGTCCTTGCTCGCGCGCTATCGAGAGCGTATCGCCGCGCGCATAGGTTGGCAAGCGGGTGAGATCCACCAAACATGCGATGGCCACACCACTCCCGATGAAGGCCTCTTTACTCAGTACGGTCCGCAAAAGGAAGAGGCTTCGCAGTGCGCCTTGGTGACCGCTCAAGCCGCCGAAGAAGCCGCTGATAAGTCCGCCAGGCAATATCCAGTTCGGCGGGAGCGAGAGCTTGTTCAAGGTCTTCGAGACCTCAAAGAGGCCGAAAACGAGCATCAGCCCCGCGATGACGAGGTCTAGTGGATCCACGGGATGCAGCACTCCTTGGTAGAGTGTATCACGCGTGCCGAGCGTGAGCATAAGCCGCGCACCGAGATAAGCGCCGAGGATGCCCGGCACACCGAAGCGCAGCACGGTGGGCCAGTGGATATCGTTCCACAGCAGACCCAATTTGAAGAGATTGTTGAGCAGATGCACCACTGCGGTGACCAAGATGGTCACTTCCAGTGGGAAGAAGAACGCGAAGACCGGAAGAAGCAGAGTGCCCAAGCCGAAACCGCTGATGAGTGTGATCAGCGAAGCAGCCAATGCAGCGGCGGGGATGAGGAGATAGGATACGTCCATGGGCGGAATGTTCAAGTGCCCTGGTGATGGGTGAAGGTGGAGGAATGCGGCCGCAAATGGCGCAGATGGAGTTCAACTTCTGCAATGGTGAAATTCGTAGTGGTCCCATTTGCGATCATCGGCGTCATCTGCAGCTTCTCTTCATTCATCGCGTTGCATGCTGCATCACGTACCACATCTCTGCCGCGATCTGCAGGCAGCGTTCGTCATAGTGGGCAGCCTCCTCAGGTGTGCCATCGGCTTCTTTCGGGTCGTTGTAGGGCAGGCTGATGCGGTCCAACGCTCCGAACACGATCGGACAATTCTTGTCCGCCTCCGAGCAGGTCATCACGGCGCAGAAGTCCTTCTGGGGATTGGCTGCATCATCGTACTTCTTGCTCCAGCAGCGTTCTGCGGCATGGTCGTTCTCGAGCGACACCTCGTACACCGGGTTCTTTCCTTCGGGCTTCACCACCTGGAATCCTGCGCGCTCCAACGCCGCCACCGCACGCAGGTTGAAGGCCGTGGCCTCCGTGCCGCCGCTGTACGTGCGCACATGGTCCTGACCAAAGCTCCAGGCCGCGGTGGCCGCCCACAGCTGGCTGAGGTGACTCCGCCGACTGTTGTGCGTGCAGATGAAGGTGAGGTCGGCGCTAGTACCCGCAACCTTGCGTTCCTTCACGAAGGCCGCAATGAGGTCGAGGCTCTCCTTGCGCTCGGCGGGGATCGCGGTCATGGCGGGTACCACGCGTTCGTCCACGTAGCGTTGCAGGTCGGGGTGCAGGGTGCGATCCATGGATGTGATAGGCGTAAGCAGGGATAGGAGGAGTGCGGGGAACAGCATGAGGATCGGGGTGTAGGGTCAGCAGCAGCCTGAGCCGAGGTCGCAACCGGGCAGGGCGTGCACACCTTCGGGGTTGTCGGGGGTGAGGTCCTTGAGCGCTTGCTTATCCGCTTTCGGCGCGCAGCAGTCCACGCTGCTCTTCCTGGCGAACACCGTGATGCTGTAGATGCCCGTACCGCTGGCCTTGAAGGCGGCGAGCTCCGCGGCGTTCAGGTAGTTCGAGAGGATGTCGTCCGGCACCACGATGGGCTTACGCTTCTGTATGGTGATATCGAGGAAGCCGAGCTCTCGGATGATGCCGAGGTAGTCGCTCTCCTGCAGGGCACCGCTCACACAGCCGGCGTACATCTCCGCAGCACCTTGGATGGCGGGAGGCAGTTCGCCCACCAGCACCACATCGCTGATGCTGAAGTGCCCACCGGGTTTCAACACGCGCATCACTTCTGCAAGAGCCTTGCGTTTGTCGGGCACGAGGTTCAGCACGCAGTTGCTCACCACCACGTCCACCATGCAGGCACTGAGGGGCAGCGCTTCAATGTCACCCTGGCGGAACTCCACGTTCTGGTACTCCAGCTTGCGGGCGTTGTCCTTGGCCTTGGCGATCATCTCCGGGGTGAAGTCCACCCCGATCACGCGTCCGTCGGGACCGGTGGCTGCGCGTGCCACGAAACAATCGTTTCCGGCACCGCTGCCCAGGTCGAGCACGGTGTCGCCGGGGTTGATCTGCGCGAACTCGGTGGGCAGACCGCAGCCGAGGGAGAGGTCGGCGTCGGGGTTGTAGCCCGCGAGCTGCGTGTAGTCGTCGCTCATGATCGTGGCCACCTCGGTGCTGCAGCCGCCTGCGCCGCAGCAGCTGCTGGCGTTGGTGCCTTTGTCCTGTTTGGCGATCTCCGCGTACTTGGCGCGGACCATGTCTTTGGTTTTGTTGGGGTCGATGATCATCGACCCTTGCTCGTTTGCGTTCGTCATTGAGGATTGTTGTTGGGGCGAAGCATGATTCGCCATACTTCGTACTAGCAGCAGCTTTCAATGGGTTTGTAAGCGGCGAAGAGCTTCGCGAAAGCAGCCTCTGCCTTGGCCCATGTCTTCGGTTCGATGCAGTAGCACACGCTGGTGCCTTCCACGGTGCCCGTGATGAATCCAGCTTCCTTCAGTTCGCGCAAATGCTGGCTGATGGTGGCCTGCGCTAGACCCAGCTCTTCCACCAGGCTTCCGCAGACGCAGGTGTTCTGCTTCAAGAGGTATTGGAGGATGGCGATGCGCGCCGGATGCCCCAGTACCTTGGCCCATTGTGCCAGCTGGTTCTGCTGAGGGGTGAAAAGGTCGGTCTTCGTGATACCCATGGCTAGTATTGTTCGCAATATTACGATATACCGATCTATCGGCACATGCCGATGAACAACATTCTTGGATGGCTGACGGCCTCAGGGTAGTGCCACCTGCAGGCTCATGTGCCTGGCAACGAAGCTCAAGGCCTCCACATGCCCCATCCAGTCCCGCTCCACAGTAATGGCGTGAACGTGGATGTTGGTATCATGATGGGTGAAAACGGCCTTGTGCGAGGTAGAGAAGAAGCCAAGCGCTTCGGCCTGCGTACCGGTCATCTGGAAATGCTTGTTGTCACGATGCGCATCATCCGGTCCGGCGATCCTGGTTCCCGAGGGGACATCCACGATGTGGATCGCTACGTGATCGAGAGGGCCCGACAGCCGGAAGGCGAACGGTACCTTCAGATCGGCGTACCGGTCAGTTAGGAAACGATCCAAGCCCGCAAGGTCCGTGACACTATCGGGCAGCTGTACATCCTGCCACTCCTTCACCCTTTGGTGGACGAAGAACGGTGCCTTTCCCGCTTCATCCTTGACCACCAGCATGGAGCCAGAACTGCTCACCGTGGAAGTGTACACGCTCCCATCCAACACGAGCACTTCTCCGCGCAGGTATTCGAGTGGACCGATCCCGAAGGTGCCCGGTACGGCCAGACTGTCCATGCTGATGAGGCCAGCGAGTTGTCCGTTGAACATGGTGTTGCGCATAGCGCCCGTGGCGTACACGGGGCCGTTCTGCGCCTGAAGGGGCAGCCACGCCGCAAAGGCCATCATGAAAGAGCCGATGCGCCAGTGCCGCATTGGAGAACGCTTCACCTACTGAACGACCGGCCTACCAGCGCTGGTCCACGCACCTATTCCACCGGCCATGTCCACGACATCGGTGAAGCCCTGTTCCAGCAAGTATTCACGGGCAGCGGCACTGCGGCGCCCCGATGCGCAATAGAGCAGCACGGGCTTGGTCTTGTCCAAGTTCGGCACTGCGGACTTCAATTCACCATTCGTCCAATCGTAGTTGCGGGCATCGGCCAAGTGGCCCCCTTGGAACTCGCCCGCCGTGCGTACGTCGAGCAGCTGTGCACCCTTTTCACCGAGGCGCGCTTCAAAGCCCGCTGGGTCAACAGTGCCCTTGCCCTGTCCGGGATCGACACAGGAT
>JAEYWT010000313.1 GCA_023428865.1 Bacteroidota bacterium
GAGTTCGGCTTCCTGCTCTTTCTTCTTGTCTTCCACCTTCAGGCGCTTCAGCCCGCGGCTCTGGCCGATGAAGTACTTCCAGTAATTGCTCACCTGCTCATACTTGCTGGCGAACTTGATACGCGTGGCGGGGTCCTTGTCCATGTGTTCCTGGTAGATGTCCAGCTTGGCACGACGCACCTTTACACGGCTTGGGAATTCCTGCTCCAGGCCCAGTCGCACGCCGTGGCTGCTGAGGAAGCGGTCCGTGCTACCTGGGTAACCCATGATCATGGCGAAGTCACCTTCCTTAACGCCACTGGTGCTCACCGGGAAGTGGTGGCCAGGCTTGTAGGGGATGTTGGCTTCGCTGGGGTCGGCAGGCTGGCCATCGGGGCCGGTGTATACACGGAACATGCAGAAGTCGCCGGTGTGGCGCGGCCACATCCAGTTGTCGGTATCACCACCGAATTTTCCGATGGCGCTGGGCGGTACACCCACCAAACGCACGTCGCGGTAGGTCTTGTAATGGAAGAGGTAGAATTCGTTGCCCTCGAACATCACCTTGAATTCGGTGCTCTGTCCGTTCTCCTTGCTGCTCTCCGCGATCAGCTGCTGGGCGATCTCGCCGATCTTGGTGTCGCGCTGCTCACCGGTCATGTCGGCGCTCAGTTGACCGTTCACCTTTTCGGTAACGTCGTCGATCCGGAGCAGGAAGCTTACGCTGAAGCCAGCCGGTAGTTCATCCTTGCGCGTCTTGGCCCAGAATCCATCGGTGAGGTAGTCGTGTTCTACGCTGCTGAGGCCCTGTACCGCATCGTAGCCGCAGTGGTGGTTGGTGAGGAAGAGACCCTCGGCGCTCACCATTTCGCCACTGCAGAAGCCACCACCCAAGCGCACGATGCCGTCCTTGAGGCTGCTCTTGTTGATGTCGTAGATGTCTTCGGCGGTGAGCTTGAAGCCGAGCTTCTGCATTTCCGCTTCATTCACCTGTTTCAGTTTGTTCAACAGCCACATGCCTTCGTGGGCCTGCGTGCCGATGAACAGGAGGGCTGCCGTAAGCAGCGAGAACGTACGCTTCATACTTGAGGGGTTGAGGGAGCGCAAATGTAGGATCCCCTGTAGAACAGGAGGGTACAAGTGTGCCACAGCGCTAAGGCTGGGATGAACGGTTGAGCTTATTCGGCCTTGGGCATCGGCTTCCACGCTACGGGGAAGAGCAGTTCTTCCGCGCGAGCGAACAGTTGCTTGAACGATTCCGGAGCGCCAACGCGAGATACCACCCGCTTGTTCTTGCCATTGGCCACCAATTGCATAATGGCACTGGGCAGGTCGGTCACGTCACGGTCGTACTTGTCATTCAGTTGATAGAATCCACTGCCTTCGGCATCTTCCAGGATCCGAGCAATGGTGTCTTGCCCGATACGCGTAAAGTGCATCCCTTCACGCTCCACGTTCGAGCGCCCCTCGAAGGTGGCGTAGCCGCTGCGGTAAACGTTGATCACGTAAGCCTTGCACGTTCCGTAGCACGGCGTACGCTGCAAACTGATCACCAGACTATCCGCATTGGTAGCTCCGCCAAGTACTGGTTGTTGGGTTGATGCATCCATGCCTGGTGCGATGTCGCTTTCGGCAACCACCGCATCCCGCTTCTGCGAACAGGCCAAGAGGACCAACGGCAATACAAGGGCGATCAAGGTTCTCATTTCAGTGCGTTTACGCCAACGAAGATGCGGATCGCGTGCCAGATCATTCAGAAGAAGAGGAAACCAAGCCTCTGCCTCCTGTGCCTGATATTACTTCCTACGCGCCGCTTGTTGCTGCTTCTGCATGTCTTCCAGACGCTGTTGCCACTTGCTCTTCTTCTTCGGCGTCTTCATGTTCTGCACCAACTCCGCGCGGATCTTGTCCTCATTCACGAACCAGCTCTTCATCACCGTCATTTGCAGGATGCTGATCACGTTGGCGAGCAGGTAGTAGTAGCTCAGGCCGGAAGGCAAGCTGTTCATGAAGAACAGCATCATCACCGGGAAGAGGTACATCATCAGCTTCATGTTCGGCATGCCCTGTTGCGTGGGCATCTGCTTGCTGTTGATGGCCGTGTAGATCATGGTGCTGGCTGCCATCAGGATGGTGAACAGGCTCACATGCGTGCCGTAGGCAGGTATGTTGAACGGAAGGGATAGCACGCTATCATAGGTGCTCAGGTCATCGGCCCAGAGGAAGCTCTGCTGGCGCAGTTCGATGCTCGCCGGGAAGAAGCGGAACATGGCGTACAACACGGGCAGTTGCACCAACATCGGCAGGCAGCCGCTCGCGGGGTTCACACCGGCCTTGCGATACAGGTCCATGGTGGCCTGTTGCTTCTTCATCATATCGCCATCCTTGTATTTCTCGTTGATGGCGTCCGTCTCCGGCTTCAGCAAGCGCATACGGGCGCTGGAAACGAAGTTCTTGTAGGTCAGCGGCATCAGCAACATCTTGATGGCGATGGTGAGCACTAGGATGATGATGCCGTAGTTCCAGCCCCAGCCGTCGAGCCAGTTGAAGATGGGGATCACCAGCCACTTGTTCATCCACCCGAAGATGCCCCAACCCAGGTCGATGATCTTGTCGAACTGGGCGATCTCCGTGCGCCGCAAGGTGCCGTAGTGATTCGGCCCCAAGTACATGCGGATGGGCAGGTCCACCACGGCGCCGCGCTCTTTTTCGAAGAAGAGCTTCGCACTGTATCGCTTGGTATGCGTGCTGTCTTCCAAGGGGGTGATGGCGATCTCCGAACCGCTGCTGGAGAATCCATCCTTGCTCACCAGGCCAACGGTGAAGAAGTCCTGTTTGAATGCCACCCAATTGGTCTTGCCTTCCAGCTTCTTGCTGTCCTCGCTGCTTTCGCTCAGGTAGTTGCGGTCGTCGCTGAAGTACTTGTAGTACACGCCGCACTTCTGCAGTTCGCCCACGCGGTACTTCTCGTTACTGAAGCCCGTTAGCGTCCAATTGAACACCGTGTTGCGGGCATCCACCTCGTTCTCCATGCCCACCAGTTCTGCGCGGGTGTCCATGAAGTAGCCTGCGCTATCCAGCTGGTAGGTGATGCGCAGGAACTTCGTTGGATCGGCCGTTGGGGCCTTCAGGACGACACCCGTTGTGCCCCGCTTTTCCGCGGTGAAGAAGAGGTCCTTGGTGCTGATGTCCAGATTGCCGAGGAAGAAGCGGTACTCGTAGTTGCCGCTATCGGGATCGGCCAGGTAAAGCGGTGTTTTGTGGTAGGTCTGGTATTCCTTCAGGCGGATCACCGAGGGCTTGGCGCCGTGGGTGTTGATGGCCACCTGAAGGCGCTCGTTCTCGATAACCACTTCCTCCGCGCTGCCGGTAGCCGCTGGGTGGAACACCCCGAAACGACGGCTCAGGGCTACTTGGCGAATGCTATCGGCATTCAGGGTATCGCCTTTCACCGCTAGGGTGTCGTTGCTCGCCGGTGCCAGCGTTGCGGTACCTGTGCCGGATCCTGCTTGTTCCTTGGCTTTCAGGGCTTCTTCCGCTTCACGAGCCATACGCTCGATCTCTACGTTGGCCAGGCTATCCTGTACATGTTGAAGGCGCGCCTGCTCCTCGGCGCTGGGCATGGTGTACCAGGTGTACCCGCCCAGTATGGCGGCGATTAGCACGAAGCCGATGATCGAATTCCTATCCATTCGGGAACCGCCGGTGGTTCAAGGTGTTCGGCGGAGGGGCGGCAAAGATAGACGGCACGGGGGAACGCCGTTCGCCGCTGGCAGGAACGGCGCTACTTGCTTACTGCCCGTCTTTCTCGTTCACGCCTGCTGCACCTCAGCTTCCTGCTTCACGGGTGTGCCACCTTGCTTCATGGCCGCTTGCACGAAATGCACGAACAACGCGTGCGGCTTCATAGCCGTGCTGCGGTATTCCGGGTGGAACTGCACCCCCACGAACCAAGGATGGTCCTTCACCTCCACGATCTCTACCAACTTGGTCTGCGGGTTTATTCCCGTGGCCACCATACCAGCCTTCTTGTAAGCGTCCAAGTACTCGTTGTTGAACTCGTAGCGGTGCCGGTGCCGTTCGGTGATGTCCTTTTTTCCATACACGCTGTATGCGGTGCTGCCCTCGCTGAGCTTGCAGGAATAAGCGCCCAAACGCATGGTGCCGCCTTTGTCGGAAATGGTCTTCTGCTCCTCCATCATGGCGATCACCGGGTGCTTGGTGTCGGCGTTCATCTCAGTGCTGTTGGCATCGGCATAGCCCAACACATTGCGACCATACTCGATCACCGCCATTTGCATGCCCAGGCAGATACCCAAGAATGGGATCTTGTTCTCGCGGGCGAACTTGATCGCTTCGATCTTGCCTTCGATGCCACGATGCCCGAAGCCTGGAGCCACTAGGATGCCGCTAAGCCCGCCCAAGTGCTTCGCTACGTTCTTGGGTGTCAGTTTTTCACTGTGTACCCACTTGATGTGCAACTTGGTCTCGTTCTCCGCGCCGGCGTGTTCCAAGGCTTCCTTGATGCTCTTATAGGCATCCTTCAGCTCGACGTACTTGCCTACGAGACCGATGTGGACTTCACTTTTCGGGTGCTTGTACCGTTGCAGGAAGCCTTGCCAAGCGCTCAGGTCTACCTCGGGGTAATTGCTCACACCGAGTTTCTGCAATACGACTTGGTCAAGCCCTTCGGCCTGCATCAGCAAGGGAACGTCGTAGATGGTCTCGGCATCGCGGCTTTCGATCACCGCGTTGGCATCCACGTTGCAGAACAGCGCGATCTTCTCCTTCATGCCCTTCTGCATGGGGTGCTCGGTGCGGCACACTAGGACATCCGGTTGCACACCAAGGCTCAGCAGTTCCTTCACACTGTGCTGGGTGGGCTTGGTCTTCAGTTCACCTGTGGTCCCCAAAAAGGGTAGGAGGGTCAGGTGTATCGTCAGGCAATCCTTTCCCTTCTGCCACTTCAACTGGCGCATGGCCTCCACGTACGGCAGGCTTTCGATGTCGCCCACCGTGCCTCCGATCTCGGTGATCACGAAGTCGTAGATCCCCTTGCGGCCCAGCGCTTGTATGTTGGCCTTGATCTCGTCGGTGATGTGCGGGATCACCTGCACCGTTTTGCCGAGGTATTCGCCGCGCCGCTCTTTGTTGATGACGTTCTGGTAGATCCGGCCGGTGGTGATGTTGTTGGCCTTGCTGGTGGGTACGTCGAGAAAACGCTCGTAGTGGCCGAGGTCAAGGTCGGTCTCGGCACCATCTTCTGTCACGAAACACTCGCCGTGCTCATAGGGGTTCAGCGTGCCGGGGTCAACATTGATGTATGGATCCAGCTTCTGGATGGTAACGGTGAAGCCGCGCGCCTGCAACAGCTTGGCCAGGCTTGCACTGATGATGCCCTTGCCCAGGCTGGAGGTTACCCCTCCGGTCACGAAAATGTACTTGGTGGATCCCGTCATCACGCTGCGATCCGCCCCTGAATGGGCGTGGTGATCACGGGGTGTAAAGGTAAGGTGATCCGAGGCCCATGTGTACGCTGTGGAAAAACGTTGAGAACTCGTTCCGGGATCCGATAGTTCCCGTTGGCCCTTGTACAACTATGAAAGACCTGCAATCAGGCTGATAACCTCGAACTTCCCACCTCGAACGGCCGTTCCTACTAGAACTTGTAGCTCACCCCGAAGCTCGGCAACAGCGGCAATTGATCCACCCGCTCGAAGCGTACACGGTCGAAGTAGAAGATGTTCTGGCGGTTGTAGGCGTTCGTTAGGCTGAAGTCCAGTTCCACCTGTTGGTTCTCATCCAAACGCCAAGTCTTGGTAACTCCCAGGTCCAAGCGGTGGTATGTTGGCAAGCGTCCTTCGTTCAACGGAGCGAACAGGATGGAGAGGTTCGAGTTGCTCGTGGTGTAATCGTAGTTCACATCCCCATTGAACTGCGTGCTGCCGTAATAGCCTTGGGTCTTGGTGAAAGGGAACCCGGAGCCGAAGTTCCAGCGAACGTTCACCTTCCACGCATCGAACTTGCCGAAAGCGTAGGAGGCCACCAGGTTAACGTTATTCCGGCGGTCCCATACCGGATTGTAGGTGCGGAACCCGTCCCAGCGGTCCACATACGTATAGCTGTAGACCGCCCAGAAGTAGTAGTTGTTCTTTTCGTACTTCAAGAGCAGGTCGGCGCCGTAGGCTTTGCCGGTCTCGATGATGTAGTCCTTCTTCAGTTCATCGGGCTTGTCCGCGAATTCTGGCGTGTCGTTGAAAAGCTTGTTGCGGTTCAGGTTGGTCACCTGGCGGAAATCCTTCAGATACACTTCGAAGTTCGCGCTGAACTCATCCGTGAAGTCGTACTCGAATCCCGCTACATAGTGAAGTGCTCGCTGCAACGGGTTCTTCACGTCCTGGCGGTCTCCGTTCTCATCCACATACGTGCGCGGAAGGTTGTCCGGGGCCGAGAGGAAGCCGTAGAACAGGTTCACCACATCGCGATCACTGTTGGCGGCCACCAGGTTCTGACTGTAGCGGCCAGCAGCTAGTTTGAAGCGAAGGTCGTCGGAGATGTTCCACTTGAAACCAAGCCGTGGTTCGGGGCTTGGAACCGACAAGGATGCGTAATAGTGCAGGCGGAAGCCCGGTTCCAAGACAACCTTTTTCCACACTTTCTTGTACGATACATAGCCTGCGATCTCCGAAGTGTTCTCCTCTTGCTTGAATTCGCGCCCCAGGCTGTTGAAGAACTCGAAGTTCGTGCGGAAGCCCAAGACTTCCACACCGTAGCGGATCTCATCTTCCCGGTTGAATACCTTGAAGTTCATGGAGCCGTTGAACCCGGCGATCTCGCTGGTGCGCGGAGGTAGGTCGCCTTCCTTCATGGTGATGGTGTAGTTGGAGGCGCTGAACGTGCCATCGATCAATACCGCCGAACCGGCAGGGACCAGAACGAAGTTGGTGCCCGCGCCCCAGTTGTTCCAGTTCAGGTCGCTCACCTGACGATACTTAACACCATCGCTGAAGTTGAAGCCGAACAGGTTGAATTTGCTGCCGTTGGAACCGTTGAAGCTCAACTTGCCGTATGCATCGGTGAAGGTGAATGGCAGACCGCCTTCCTGTACGTTCTCGTAAAAGACCTTGCTGCTCCTATCCAAGTAGCTGTGGCGTACGTTCATCAGGAAGGAGCTCGATCCCCCGCCATCCTCACGTTGTTTCTTCAGCGGGCCTTCCAACAATACCTTGCCGGTAAAGGTGCTGGCAGCTACACGCCCGCTTAACCGTTTCTTGTTCCCATCGCGCGTGGTGATGTCCATGATGGAGCTGATACGACCACCGTGCTCCGCATTGAAACCGGCCGTGTAGATGTCGGCATTCCGGATGATGTCATTGTCGAACACGCTGAACAGACCAATGCTATGGAAGGGATTGTAAAGCACCATGCCATCAAGCATGGATTTGTTCATGATGGGCGAACCACCACGGATGTACAACTGCCCCCCTTGGTCTCCTGTGAAGATAACACCGGGTACCACCTGCAGATATTGCGCCAGGTCGGCTTCGCCGCCAATGGTGGGCAACCGCTCGATCTGCCTTGGGGTCAGCTTGGTAACCCCCATCCGCACCTGTGTTTGTGCCTCCTGTTTCTCGCCGCGCACCTCGAACTCCCTGATCTGTACGGCACTCTTTTTCAAGTAGAGCTTCTCGGTGATGATCTGATCACGACCCACCGTGATCGCTTTCTGCGCCGTGTCATATCCCAAGTAGGTCACCTGTAACGTGTAACTGCCCGGGGTGACTTTGCTGATCGAGTAATAACCGTTCACATCCGTGGCGGCTCCGATGGTGGTGCCCTTCAGTATCACGTTGGTGAAGATCACTGGCTCACCGGTCTGCTGGTCGTACACGAAACCACGTATGGTGCCGGTCTGGGCAGCTAACAAGGTGGGTACGAATGCGAGAAGGAAGAGGAGTGGGTTGCGGTAAAACGACATGGGGTTCCGTGCAGGGCGGCTAAGGTAGCCGAATGCCCGCGTTGATCGTGTTCCCGTTCTATGGGCGGTAACTACCGTTGGTCGCTCAACCCTGCACCGTCCGTCCCAAGGAGAGCCGTTAGGCCATCACCTTGGCCAGCAACTCGCGCAGTAGTTCGCCTTGGTCGCCTCCATCGCCGCCCACGCCTTTGCTGCGTAGGTCGAACTGGCGTAAATGGCGCTGAACATCAACCAACTTCGCTAGCGGGTAGTTCTTGGCGTGTTGCACGTAATCTTTCACGAAGAAGGGGTTCACCTTCAGTTCCGAAGCCAGTTCCGATTGGCTTTTTCCCGCACAGGCATGCACTACTGCGAGCTTGTTGAAGTACGTGTTCAGGAAACCAAGCGTGACCACCAAGGGGTTCTCTTTCGGGTCGGCCGCGAAGTGATTGGCGATCTGCTGCGCTTTCAATGCATTGCGCATGCCGATAGCGTTCTGCAGCTCGAATACGTTGTAGTCTTTGCTTATGCCAACGAACCGTTGGATCACATCGCTCGTGATCGGACCGCCCTCTTCGGTCACCAAGCACAGTTTCTCCACTTCTTTGATCGCTTTGGACAGGTCTGTCCCTAGGTGGTTGGCCAGCAAGGTCGCCTCCGCACCACCCAACCGCCGCTTCTGGTTCTTGGCGAAGGTGATCAACAGGTCGGGTAGCTTGTCTTCACGCACCTTGTCGCTCAAGAACACCAAACCACCGCCTTTCTGTGCAGACTTCAAGATGCTTTTGCGCCCGTCGATCTTCTTGTGTTTGTAGCACAGCACCAGCACGGTAGTAGGGGTGGGCTTCAGCAAGTACGATTCCAGCTTTTCAACCTGGTCTATCCGCCAGTTCTGTAGCTCGCGCACCACCACCAGTTGCCGTTCGGCCATCATCGGGTAGCGTAAACAGGTGTCCTTTACCTGGTCTGGATCACAATCCCGCCCGTAGAGTATGGTCTGGTTGAAGTCGCGTTCGTGGTCTTGCAGGGCCAGGCGTTCCACTTCCGAGGCGATACGATCGATGAAGAAGCTCTCTTCGCCATGCAAAACATAAACCGGCTTGAACTTTCCGGCCCGTAGGTCGGTCATCGCTTTCTTGTAGTCCTCCAGTGTGCTCATTGGAAGAGTGGGGCAGAGGTAGAGCTTCGCTCGCGGGATGGGCGGGGCTGCAATGGGTTCATCGAACTGTGGCGCACTGCACGAGAGCACCGCGCGTACTGCCAATGGGGATGCAGGATCGAACCCTTCGTCCTATCCCTAGCAGTGATCGATACAGCCATCTGCACCATCTGTTCACGTCTCACTCGAACCGAAGGTGTTTCACCGAACGCCCTTCGTTGATGATCTCGCGCAGGGCATCTATACCTAGGCGAACATGACTTTCCACGAAACTGCCGGTCACTTTGGCGTCGCTCGCGCTGGTCTTCACCCCTTCGGGTACCATGGGCTGGTCGCTCACCAACAATAATGCTCCGGTGGGGATCTCGTTCGCGAAGCCGGTCATGAACAAGGTGGCCGTTTCCATGTCTATGGCCATGGCACGGATCTGGCGCAATCGCTCCTTGAAGGGTTCGTCGTGCTCCCAAACCCTGCGGTTGGTGGTATAAACAGTGCCGGTCCAATAGTCCATGTCACGGTCGCGCACGGCACCGCTCACCGCCCGTTGGATCATGAAGCTCGGTAAGGCAGGCACTTCAGGCGGGAAATAGTCCGAGCTGGTGCCTTCACCACGGATGGCGGCGATGGGCAACACCAGGTCGCCCAGCTGGTTCTTTCGCTTCAAACCGCCACATTTCCCTAGGAATAGCACCGCTTTCGGCTCTATGGCGCTCAAGAGGTCCATGGTGGTGGCTGCCATGGGGCTGCCCATGCCGAAGTTGATCATGATCATGTCTTCGGCAACGGCCACCTTCATCGCCTTGTCGCGGACGGGAATGGTGGCTCCCGTTTGCTGGCAGAAGATGTCCAGGTAGTTGTCGAAGTTGGTGAGCAGCACATGGGGCCTGAAGCTCTCCAAGGGCAGTCCGGTGTAACGCGGTAGCCAATTGCTGACGATCTCTTGTTTCGTGCGCACTTTTGTGGGGTGAAGTCCCTTTCAATGCAGGTGCTCGACCTGCCGGACCATGGTGTCAAAACTAAGCAAGGGGCGGATGGGACCACCGTTTTCGATCCCATCCGGCGCCGGTGGGTGGCCTTGACCCCCGAAGAATGGGTGCGTCAACACGTGGTGAATTACTTCATCTACGACCTGGGATGCCCCGCCAGCCTGATCGCCGTGGAGACCAAGCTTGTGCTCAACGGTATGAGCAAACGTGCCGATCTGGTGCTCTACAGCCGTTCCGGCGCGCCGTTGGTCCTGGTGGAATGTAAAGCTCCGACCGTGTCTATTGGGCAGGGAACCTTTGAGCAGGCTGCGCGTTACAACCTTATACACAAGGTCCGTTACCTCATGGTCACCAACGGCATCAAACACTATTGTTGCCAAGTGGACCATCAACGTGGATCCGTGGATTTCTTGCCTTCGATGCCTACCTTCAGTACCATGGAGCAAGCCACCACACCCTAATTTTGAGGTCATGATGCACCGTTATCCGGCTTTGGCCATTCTGGTGCTGTGCGCCACCGCCACGTTAGCA
Organism: Bacteroidota bacterium; assembly: GCA_023428865.1. Taxonomy (GTDB): domain Bacteria; phylum Bacteroidota; class Bacteroidia; order Flavobacteriales_F; family PHOS-HE28; genus PHOS-HE28. The sequence continues at coordinate 10,613 of JAEYWT010000313.1, forward strand.
CAGTACCGCCAGAAGATGGACTTCCAACTCCAGCACTTCCTCTCGCAGGATAATGGGGAAAAGGAGGTAGGCCTCTTCATCCATGGAGACCCTGATGCTGTCGGTGCCGCGGTGTACCTCCATGGGGGGCGCATAACCCATACCTCGAAGACCTTCGTGGCCGCGCGTGTGCCGGTGGCGAATGTGCGCGCATTGGCCAACGAAGGTGCCGTACACCATTTCGAGTTCAGCCTTTCGCGTGGTGAATTGATGAACGATTCCATGCGGGTGAAAAGCCGGGCGAACCTCGTGCAGATGGGCGTTTCGCCATTGACACAAGGGTTCGACGGGACTGGTGTGCTCTTTGGGATCATCGATACCGGATTGGATATCACTCACCCAGATTTTCGCGACGAGAACGATCAGACACGGGTGTACCGCTATTGGGATCAGGTGCCGGACGGCAACGCCAACTCGCCCATGCCCTATGGCTACGGCACCCAATTCACCCGCGAACAATTGAACGCAGGTGGCCCCGGCTTGCCGGCTGATCCACAGGGCCATGGAACTGCGGTGGCAGGCTCGGCCGTGGGTAATGGCTTAGCCAACGGAAGGCATAAAGGTGTGGCGCCGAAAGCGGAGATCGTAGTGGTGGCCAGCAGGCTCGGCTCTCCCAACTGGGCGGCTTCGGTGGCCGATGGTGTGCGTTACATCTTCGAACAAGCTGATGCACTTGGCATGCCTGCAGTGGTCAACATCAGCATGGGGTCCTACACCGGCTCGCACGATGGTAAGGATGCTGCTGGCCTGTTGATCGAAGAGATGTTGCTGGAGCAAAGCGGCCGTATCGTGACCGCCGCAGGTGGTAACTCCCACGGCACGTTCCCTTACCACGTTCATACGGAAGTGGACCAGGATACTTCGTTCACCTGGTTCCAGACCAACGAGTTCCCACCGCAATACAACGTGTTCGATTTCCCCAACGTGTTCTTCGAGGTGTGGGCAGATGCCAGTGCCATCCAGAACGTGCGTTTTGCCATAGGTGCGGATAGGACCATACCCAACTTGAACTTCCGCGGACACACACCGTTCCATACCGTGGCCGACGCAATGGGCCAGGTGGTCTCCGAGCCGCTCATCAGCAGTAGTGGACATACCCTTGGTACCGCACAGTTCTATGCCCAACAACGGGGAGACCAGGTGATGCTCCAGGTCATGATCGCCTCGCCGGATACTGCGGATTGCCTTTGGCGGTTCATGTCCACCGGAAGTGGCTCGTTCGACCTATGGAGCTTGGTTACCTATACCCGCACCGCCAATGTGATAGGGCCTGAATTGGCTGCGGCTTGGCCTACGCCGATACCGTTCCCATCCCCAGCGGAATACCCGGCAATGGCACATTACGTGGCTCCTGATTTCCTCCAGCATATCGTGGACTCTTGGGCTTGTGTTCCCGAAGTACTTACCGCTGCCAACTACTGCAATGAAGTTTCATACACCGACTATTTCGGCGTGTTCAGGGAGGTGGCCGGTGTGGAGGAGGATCTCGCCGTTACCAGCAGCTACGGTCCAACACGCGATGGTCGTGTGAAACCCGATCTCGCAGCCACCGGAGACCTCACCTTCACCGCCGGACCCCTAGAGGCCATTCAATGGATCATCGACAACCAAGTAGGCTGGAAGGTGGACCCCGGAGGCATGCATATCCGCGATGGCGGTACCTCGCAGGCCGCACCGGTGGTTGCGGGTGCTGCACTGCTCTACTTGCAACATTGCCCTGGAGCAGCGGTAACGGAGGTTACATCGGCGATCAAGAAGAGCCTACGTCGTGATCAATTCACGGGACCGGTTCCCAACCCACGGTGGGGGTACGGTAAACTGGATGTGCATGCGGCTGTTCTGAACAAGACCGGGTTGCGGGCACCCACCACGTCGATCTGCGAAGGCGGTTCGTTGGCCGTTGAGTACGTTGGCTGGCCAGCACAATTGCAATGGAGCAACGGCGCCTCAGGGAATGTGATCCAGGTTTCGACTCCTGGACCCATCAGCGCTACGGCCGTTTCACCGTCGGGCTGTATCGCCTATACCGATACGCTTCAACTGGTGATCAGCCCACTCCCTGCTGAACCGACGATATCGGCCAACGCCAGCGTGCTAACGAGTTCCCCTGCGCTCAACTACCAATGGCTAGAAGGTGGTCAACTGATCGAAGGAGCCACCACGCAAGAGTGGACAGCCTATTGGCCCGGGTCTTACCAGGTCATGGTCACCGATGCGAACGGTTGCTCAGCCGTAAGCCAACCGGTTCCGGTGCTCACCGTTGCTGTTCAGGAGAACAACCAGCGGGGTACTGCCGTTTGGCCAAGTCCTGTGCGTGATGTGCTTTACATCCGTCTGCCATCCACCAATATGGGTGCGATCCACCTGCGTGTGTTCGCTTCGGATGGTAAACTGGTGGACCAACAGCGCACTGATTACGGTGGATCCACCATGGAACTGGATGTACAGGACCTTGCGCCCGGCACCTATACCATCAGTATCGGTTCATCGGAAGGGATGGAGAACCATCGCTTCGTGAAGACGCAATGACGAAGCGGGCGCTCGATCGTAAGCGCCCTCTTCCTTTCAGTTCGAATCACGCCTAGCGCACCACCGCGAGCTTCACAGTCCTTTCCGGGGTGCGGATGAAATATGTGCCGCTGGCCCATTGCGCCGTGTTGATCACCTCCATGGTGTTCACCCGCCCGCTCCACACGATCCGCTGTAGAGCATCGGTCACGACCACGTCGGAGTTTCCTTCCATTTGTATCGTCACCTGGTCGTTCGCTGGATTGGGATACACGCGGAATGTCGGGATAAGCCCTTCTTCGATGGCCGTGCTTATTTCGTTGTTCGCCGCGAAGGTGGGGCCTTGTTGAACGAAAGGACCCGTGCCATTCGGTATGCGTGCTAGTGCAACATTCGAGGACTGAACGCCGAATTCCATGTGGTCCAGCACCAAGCCGCTTGAGGTGGAAAGCCAGACCTCCTCACCGCTGGCGCCAAGTTTGAAGTTGGCGTGTAGCGGGCCTTCGCTGGCATCCTCATCCGCCCAGATCATCATGTAGGCATGGGCGCCGATCACCGTATTCTCTGGAATACGCCATTTGTACACGTTGTTCCCATCATCGCTCAGCCATCCACCGCTCAAGTCGAAGGCTTCGTTGCCGTTGTTGTACAGTTCGATCCAGTCCTCGTATTGCCCGTTCTCATCTTGCGCACCGTTGGTGTTCTGGGCAATGACCTCATTAATGCGCACCGCTGGATCCACTGCGAATTCGACCTGTACCTGATAGGTGAACACGTCATGTTCCGCACCCGGGGGATGGAACGATACGCTCTGTGCGGTGGTGTTCGCCGTAGCCTTCACGTAATAACGGACCCGCGTCATGGCAGGTGCTGCAGGGATCTGGCCACCATATATGCCATCACCGGCCGCACCATCGGCATGTGCACCATCATCGAACATCTGCACCGCCTCGAAATTCCCATAGGTGCCGTGGCTGTAGTATAGATCAACACGCGCGGTGTTCCCCGTAACAGTGGCCAGCACGTTCACCGTCTCAGATGGTAGGGGATCGGCCCATTCCACATCACCCACCCGGTGGCTCGCGACGGAGATCGTTGGGGCCGCTTGCAACACCTCAGCATTGTTCATCAAGTTGTTGCGACGGTTGGTGATGAAGTTCTGCAGCACCGTGAGTTCATTGTTGAATGCCGTGTAGGTGTATAGCTTCTTCGGATCGGCTTGCACTTCGGCATCGATCAAACTTGAATAGCTGGCCAGCAAGACGTTGAAACCAGGGCTCTGCATCTTCTCTTGGATGATCGTGCGCAGGTGGGCCAGATAGCGTTGCCGCATGGAGGGCACGGCCAGCATGCGGTTCAGCAAGGGGTAGTTCGCATTGTCGGCATGGTAGAAGGGAGTCCAGTTCACGGCGTTGTTCTTCATCACACTGTTGCCATCGAACTCCAGCGGTGTCATGCGCTCGGTCTCCACATCGAAGTACAGGTAGTAATCCATTTTGCCTTTGTACACGTAACCATCATCATCACTGAAAGCGATCTCACTGGCCAGGAACCACAGCGTACGATCGATGTCGAGGTAGTTCTTCAAGGTGTCTTCCAACACAGCCAAGGGTGTCTGGTTCAGCTTTTGACATACGCTGACCAGGTCGTTCCACGGGTTGGTGCGTTCGGTGCGCTTGAGGGTGTAGTACTGCTGGTAACTACTGGTGTCCGCGCCGAGGTTGTTCAACGCCGCCGTGCCATCACCCCAGCTGGGACCACCGCCTGGTCCGCCACCGCCGGTGCCAGTAGGTACGTCGGCGCGCCAAAGCGACCCACTGTTGCTGAAGAACCACTCCTTCACATAGTCGCTGTTCAACTGTTGAACGTTCGGATAAATACCCCAGTTCTCTCCGTTGATGTTCAGGTGAACGAAGTTGGCTTTGGCCGCTGGCACATGATCGCGGATCAGGTCCAGGTACACCACTTCCCGCAGGAAGGACGCGTCCTGGAAGGCGTTGTTCAAATTCAAGGTCTGGTAGCCCATCAGGTCTTGCCCATCGATGGCATGGTCCATCGTAAGGTTGAACGACTTCTTCTGTGAAGACGGCGGCAGCTGCATGTAGCTCGTCTGCCCTTTGAAGCGCACACCTACGC
>JAEYWT010000381.1 GCA_023428865.1 Bacteroidota bacterium
GATCACCTTCTTGCGGCTGCGCAACACCTGGCTCAAAATGCCGCTGAAGAGGTCGCCAATGCTGAGTCCGATGTAGGCGTACTTGATGGCCTGCCCGTTGATGCGCTTGAGCCCAGCTTCATCCAAGGCACTGGTATCGATGCGTAGCTCGGGCACGAACACATCTTGCGAAAGGCTCACCAACACGCCGATCACATACCAGACCGGCACCCCGATGAGGATACAGCTGAGGTAGCGCACGAAACGGCCACGGTCATTGAAGAGCATCATGAGGTCGCCTTTCTTGATGGCGCTGTGTTGTACGTTCTTGAAAAGGCCGCTCTCGAAGGTGCCGATACGTAGTGCCAGTAACACCAAACCCATGAGGCCGCCGATGATGTAGGTGGTCTGCCAATTCATGAGCGTGTTGCCGGTGATGGCTTGCCAGAGGTCGCTGACCCATGCGCCCTTGTCGGCCACTTCCGCTGCGAAGACCGCACCCAGTGCGCCGAAGGTGACCACCACCATGGTGCCGTAACCGCGTTTCTCACGTGGCAGCGTCTCGGTGATCAGGGTGATACCCGCGCCCAACTCACCTGCTAAACCAACACCGGCGATGAAGCGCACGATGGCGTAGGTGGTGAGATCGAAGGTGAAGGCATTGGCGATGTTGGCCACGGAATAGAGCAGGATGCTTCCGAAGAGCACGGTGATGCGACCTTTTTTATCGCCCCACACACCCCAGAGGATGCCACCGACGAGCATGCCGAGCATCTGGATGTTGAAGAGCTGGATTCCGGTGTCCTTGATATCGGGGTGGCCCGCTCCAAGGATGAACTCAAGGCTCTCGCGTTTCACCACGTTGAAGAGCACCAGGTCGTAGATGTCCACGAAGTAGCCGAGTGCCGCAACAACAACGAGCAGGAACGATCGTCCCGGGAAGATGCTTTTCATGGTGGTGTATGCGAAGGAAGTACCTCGGATGATATCCAGCAAGCCAAAGGGTGTCAGCCTTTGTCCTTCGCCATGGGACTAACAGCGTGGTCGGCAAGAAGCCCGACTGGACTTCCTTTGCACCATGCAGCACCTCGTTTTCGTTGTTCTATTCTTCACCTGTTGTGCGCAGGCCCAGCATGGCACCGGCGGCAAGGCCATTCCCTACGACCTGCGCAGACCGGCTCAAGTTTTCGAACTACCGGCACTGTTGCGGGAGGTTTCGGCGCTTACCGATGTGGATGACAGCACCGTGGCCTGTGTACACGATGAATCGGCGAGCGTTTATTTCCTCTCCGTACGGACGGGCACCATCACAGACAGCATGGCCTTTGCGGGGCCTGCGGATATGGAAGGTCTTACCCGTGTTGGTCAGGAATTCTTCGCCCTGCGCAGCGATGGCCTGATCTACCGCTTGAGCGACCGGCCCTCACGGCTGGCAGTGATGGATACCTTCCGCGTGGACGTGCCGAACAAGAACATCGAAGGCTTGGGCTATGATGATCGATCGGGCATGGTATTGGTCTCGCCGAAAGACTTCACCAAGGGCTCCAAAGAAGGAAAGGATGAGCGAATGCTCTACGCTTTCGATCCACATGTACCGCTGAAAGCTCCGCGCGTTATCCTTCGGCTATCGTTGGAGAAGCTCGAACGACAAGCCGCTGCAAAAGGCATCGTCATTCCGAAGGAGAAAAAAGGAAAAGGTAAAGAGCGTTCGGTGTTGAAGCTTCGTTATAGCTCCGTGGCCGTTCAACCGGGAACGGGGCACTACTACCTGCTTTCTGCCGTGGACCAGACCTTGTTGGTGGTGGACCGTAGCGGCGACCTTGTCGATCTGGTCAAACTCGACCCCAAACTACTCCCGAAGGCAGAAGGCATCACCTTCATGCCCAGCGGCGACATGTGGCTGAGCAGCGAAGGCAAAGGACGGACGCCAGTACTCGTGCGGTATGCGATCAGCAATTAGAAATTCAGAATTGCTGATCGCTGACCTCTAATTCAGGATCTCTTCCACGTTCTCCTTGATCTTCTGGCCGATCTTGTCCATGGGAAGGTCGTTCGTATCCGTACCGAAGGGGTCTTCGATCTCCTCGGCGATCAGCTCCAAACTGGCCAGCACGTAGAATATGAACATGACCACCGGAATGGCGAAATAGCCCAAGGAGAATACGAAACCGAAGGGCAACGTGAGCACGTAAATGACGATGAATTTCTTGATGAAACTGCTGTAGGAGTAAGGTATCGGCGTGTTCTTGATCCGCTCGCAGGCACCGCAGATATCGAGGAACTGCACCAGTTCGGTGTTCAGCACGATCAGTTGATCGCCGGTGATGGTCTTCTCGTGGTACATGCGCTGCACCCGTTGTTGTATCAGCACCAAGATCTGGGACGGCACATGCTTGTTCCGGTCTAAACCCGGCACCTCGGGATGCGCTTTCTCATCCAGTTCCAAGCGGGTCTTCTCCAGCTGCAAATGGCGCCGAAGCTCTTCGGGGAACATGCCGATGAGCCTGGCGAAGAATTTGCGGGTGGCCTCTTGTTCCGCCGGTATCATGGCAGCCACTTTCACAGCCAGGTTGCGGCTCACATTCACCAGTTGCCCCCAGAGCTTGCGCCCTTCCCACCAGCGATCGTATGCGGTGTTCGTGCGGAACACGAGCAACATGCTGATGGCGAAACCCAGCAGGCTGTGCATCACCGGAAGGTTGCTCACATCGCTATTCTCGCTCATATGTAAGTACTCCACCTCGAGGTAACGGACACCAGCGGTGAAAAGACCGACTAACAGAAGCAAGGGCACCAGCTTGCGGAAGGTGTCGCTACGGTGCAGGGCCAGGGCCTTGAACCAATTGCGGCTGTCGTAGGTGATCATGTGTGGTGTGCCTTACTCGTAGTGTTTACGCACCATCCGTTCGAACATGCGTCCGGGCAGGATCTTCTTCAGGAGGATGCTCATGCGCTGCACGCCCTGCGCCACCAGGTAGGTCGCTTTGGGGTTTGCGGACAGGATGATGCGTTCCACCACTTGCGCGAATTCGTCGGGGTCGCGGCTGTAGTGCATGCTTCCCCCCAGAATGGCCATGGCCTTCTCGTAGCCAGGCTTGTTGGCCTCGGTGATGACTTCGGGGCGCAGTCGTGCGGCGGCGATATTGGTATTGAACTCCCCGGGTTGGATGGTGAGCACCTTGATCCCGAAGCGTGCTGTCTCGGTGCTCAGCGCTTCCGTATAGCGTTCCAGGGCAGCCTTGCTGGCACTATAGAAACTGCGGTAAGGCAAGCCGAAATTGCCCGCAACACTGGTGATGTTGATGATGTGACCACTACCCTGCAGGCGCATCTGCGGCAACGCAGCCCGGCACACCCGGTGCGCCCCAAGCAAATTGGTGTCCATGAGCTGGGCGGCCATTTGCGGGGTGATGTCTTCGGCAGGCCCTTGGATACCCAGACCGGCATTGTTGATCACCACATCGATACGGCTGGTGCGCTTAACGACCTCGGCCACGGCAGCGTTCACCGAGCTGTCGTTGGTCACATCCATGGGTATTATGGGAAATGGACCGTGCCCGTCGTGTACTTGTGGCTGGCGGCTGGTGCCAAAGCCGGTATGGCCTGCTTTGGCCAAACGGATACCGATGGCTTTGCCCAGGCCGCTGGAGGCACCGGTGATCAGAACGACTTTCGGAGGTGCTGGCATCGGCCGGAAAGGTAGCGTACCTCGGATATGGGCAAAAAAAAGAGGGGCAAGCGACCCGCATCGCACCGCTACAACCGCCTACCCTTGCTGCCTTCCGGCCCTGGGGGATTCGACGGGAGCTGGTCGTACAGGACTTGCCCCAGGCACAAAGGTAGGGAACGGAACGTTCGGTCCAAGAACCGAAAGACATCATCTGCTGCTCCCTAGAGCCTGTTCGGCGCGGATGTATGCGGTCGCAGCCCGTATCCTTGCACCATCATGGACATTTCCATCGTTGTACCGCTGGTGAACGAGCGCGAGTCGCTGCCACATCTCGTGGAGTGGCTGCACCGCGTGCTCACCGGCATGGGCGTTGCTTACGAGGTCATTCTGGTGGATGATGGCAGTAGCGATGGTTCGTGGGACGAGATCCAACGACTAGCTGCGGAAGATGGTCGGGTGAAGGGCATCCGTTTCGGGCGGAACTATGGCAAAAGCCCTGCGTTGAACGAAGGCTTCATCGCTGCACAAGGCAAGGTGGTGATCACCATGGATGCCGACCTGCAAGACGACCCGGACGAAGTGCCGGAGCTCTATCGCATGATCACCGTGGATGGTTACGATCTGGTGAGCGGTTGGAAGAAGAAACGGTACGACCCGCTCACGAAGACCATTCCCACCAAACTCTTCAACTGGACCACGCGTCGGGTGAGTGGTGTACACCTGCACGACTTCAACTGCGGATTGAAGGCGTACAAGAAGGATGTGGTGAAGAACATCGAGGTGTTCGGCGAGATGCACCGCTATATCCCGTTCATAGCGAAGAAGGAAGGGTTCCGAAAGATCGGCGAAAAGGTGGTGAAACACCATCCTCGGAAATTCGGGCAGACCAAGTTCGGTCTAAGCCGCTTCATCAACGGTTTCCTCGATCTGCTCACGATCACCTTCATCTTCCGGTTCGGCAAGAAACCCATGCACTTCTTCGGAGGCTTGGGTACCCTCATGTTCGTAGTGGGTTTCCTGAGTGCGGCTTGGGTGGTCGGCGAGAAACTGTGGTACAGCTTCGCCTTGCATGTAGCCGCTCCCCGTGTCACCAGTTCAGGCCTATTCTTCGTGGCGTTAACGGCCATGGTGATCGGCGTGCAGCTGTTCACGGCCGGTTTCGTGGCAGACCTGGTGAGCCGCAATGGGGCGGACCGCAACCGTTATCGCGTAAGCGAACGCATAGGCTTGTAAGCGAAGACCCATCTTTGAGGGTCTATGAAAGCCACCATTCCGTTCCGGATCGCACAGATCATCTTGGCACTTGCGCTGTTGCGGCACCTCTGGCTGGCGCTGTACGTGCATCCGTATGCCGATGACTTCAGCTACGCGGTGGCCAGCATGGAAACACCGCTCGCAGAGCGGCTGGCGCAGGAGTACACCTCGTGGAACGGCAGATACTTCTCCAACATCCTGGTACTCCGTAGCCCTCTCCTACTGGGCCTTCCGGAAGGACTGTGGGTGTATCGGGCCGTGGCGATCGCACTGATCCTATTCACCGGCTATGCTGCTTACCACTTCCTGTGTGTATTGCTCCCCAGGGCGGAACGCGCATCTGTGGCCATTGGAGCGCTGGCCTTCCTGTTGCTCCAATTGCATGCCATGCCCGATGCCAGCGAAGGTTTCTACTGGTACACCGGCGCAGTGACCTATCAGCTCGCCAATGTGTTGAGCTTGTTCCTAGCGGCCAACTGGGTACGGCGCATGCGCGAACCGGACCGTGCCTCCTTTTGGTGGTATGCCGTGCAGACCGATTGATCATCGCGATAACTGGAAGCAACGAGGTGCACATGGCCTTTCTTGTGCTCGGGCATGCCGCGCTGCTCCTCATGAAGTGGCGCGATGAGGGCCGTTGGTATCGCCCGGCAGTGGCACTCCTTTCCGTGGCTGTTCTATGTGGCATTGTGGTTGCCCTGGCACCCGGGAACAGCACCCGCGAAGCCTTGTTCCCGCTACGGCACGACCTATTGAGGACGCTCAGCTACAGTGTGGCACAAACCGTTCGGTTCTCCATGGTGTGGACGCTGGCGCTGGTGCTGCCTTCGCTCTTCTTCCTCGCTTTTCTGCGGAAGGGTTTGAGGAACGGGATGATCATTTCATTCACGAGGCCAATGAACAAGTGGTTGGTCCTTGCGCTGCCGTTCGCCTGCTTGTTCGTTGCCATGATGGTCACCTACTGGCCAACGGGCCTACTAGGCCAATACCGCACGCTCAATATGGCTCAATTCTTCTTCCTGGCCACATGGTTCTTCGCGTTGGCCTTGTGGGACCAAGAGGTCTTCCGCAAGCAGCACTGGGTTTTCGAGCAGGTGCGACCGGCCTACTTCCGATGGGGATTCGTGGCCCTTTGTAGTACGTTGCTGTGGAAAGGCCGGGATGGTCGGGTGACCGATGACCTGCTGAGCGGACGGATGGCGCGGTATGATGAAGGGATGATGGCTCGATACACTGCTGTGTCGACATCATCCTCTCCAACGCACGATAGGCACTTCGACTTCGCTCCGGTGGAACAGCCCAGAAGTTTGGTCATCCTTTCCCTCGACACTTCCGAAGGGCACTGGATGAACCAGAGCTATGCGAGGTACTTCGGCGTGGCCGGTGTCCGCATCAATTCAGCGCAGCCTGCGGCTCGGGCTGAATGACTGGCACTGGCAAGGGGGCCGGTGTGGGATCGAAGAAGAGTTCCTTGGCCAGCTTGTCGTCGTGGCCGTAGACATCATCGCAGAAGTACAAACGGTCATCGGTGCCCACCCACGCGGTGAAGTAGCCAATGGTGACCGGACGTGTCTCCTTCAGCTTCACCCAGGTCTCGGTGCTCCTGTTCATGGCCGCTGTGATCTTCTAGGTGGGGCATGTT
>JAEYWT010000033.1 GCA_023428865.1 Bacteroidota bacterium
GTTGAAGGATGCACCACGCAGCGCACCGGTGACCGACCCGATCCCCGCTCCTATCGCAGGGCCTGTATTGGATACTATTTCGGCACCAGCCGGATCATGAGCTCACGCGCGCTTTCGCCAGCGTCCACGTGTAGGCGTTGGCTGAAATCCACGTAGCCGTTCTCCGCCACGCGCAGTTCCAGATCGCCGGTGGTGGCCACGAAGAACGCATAAGCCCCTTCGCTGTTGGTCTGGTTCACGGCCTGTCGTTTCCCATCAGCATCATACCATTCTACCAAAGCCTCCAGGACGGGTTGTTCCGTATTGGCATTCACCACCAAGCCGTGTACCTGAACACGCAAGGTATCCTGCGCCCACAGGCCATTCGCAGTCAGCAGAAGAAGCAGGTTGAAGAGTGCTCTGATCATGGTTCGATACGCCTTAGGTCTTGAGCAGGACCCCATGAAGGTAAGCGATCGGCCGTTGGCATGGTGGCCAACACCGCGCCAACGGAAGCCAGCACGGGCGCGAACATCACCCCGAACAAGGGCAACTTCATCACCAAACTGAAAAGAGCACCGTTCGCGAGCACCGCACCGATGCGGTCGTTCACGGCCTTCACGCTTTCTCCGATACGCATGCGACGGCGCTCGAAGACATAATCGAACATGCTGAATCCGTAGAAATAGGCCGAAACGATGAAGAGCAGGATGAAGGAAACGGGAGCCAGCACCGGCACGAATAGCGTAAGGAACCAGATGCCCACGGTGATGGCGGTCTCCATGATCCCATTTCGTATGGCGATCAGTGCTCCGCGAATGGCATCCTTCATCAACTGTGCAAAGCTGAACGGGAAGCTGCGCCCGGTGATGATCTCTTCCGTTCGCTCACTCGCGTAGGCCAGCAGTGGCGAAAGCAGGATGAGCACGATGTACTTGTTGGCCACGAAGAGCAGGTAGGCCACGGCGAGTTTCAGGAGGATGGCCACGATCACTTCGCGGGCACCGTTGAAGAAGGCCTTCGCGTCGCTCCACCAGTCCTGGGCACCTTCCTGCACGGGCACTTCCAGCTGCAGGGCCACCCAGTCGCTCAGCCGATCCACGGGACCTTGCAGCACGGCCACCAGTCCGAAAGCGAGCAGCACCCACAGCAGCACGGGCACCAGGAATAGCCAGCCCATGCGGTTGTTCAAGGCAAAGCCGAACGCACGGAAGAAACCGGAAAGGCCGAGGCCGAAGTCGCGGGTGAAGGACATGTTCGGGTGCTGTGTGGTGTTGAACACAAAGATGGTATGGGGGATCGGGTTCGGCGTTTCGGAGTTCGGAGTTGTCAGTTCGCAGTTGTCGGGAATGCCTAGAAGGCGATGGTGATGCCGAAGTTGTCAGTTCGCAGTTGGCAGGAATGCCAAGCACGCGACGGCTGGCGGAGGACTATCCGATTCAACTGGTCACGTGGATCTCGCGCATCAAGTAGATGCTAAGGCTCCTGACAACTGCCACTCCATCCAGGAGCCTGACAACTAAGAACTACCAACTGACAACGACCACCACACGAAAGAGTCTGACAATTGCCGTCTGCGAACGGACAACTGCCCCCCTCCTACCTTTGGCCTCCCATGGAACTGGATACCCTCACCGCCATCTCCCCGATAGACGGACGTTATCGTGATCGCACCCGCGAACTGGCCCGCTGGTTCAGCGAACAAGCCTTGATGCGCTACCGGTTGCAGGTGGAGTTGGCTTATTTCCGTTTCCTGTGCGAGATCCCCTTACCCGAGCTGAAGGAAACGCCAGTGGATAAGTTGGCACCGGTGGAGCGCCGCATCGCCGAGCTGAGCACCAGCGACGCCCAGCGGATCAAGGCCATTGAAAAGGTCACCAACCACGATGTGAAGGCCATTGAATACTTCCTCAAGGAACGGATGGAGGAAGTAGGCCTCGGCGACCAACGCGAGTTCGTGCATTTCGCGCTGACGAGCCAGGACATCAACAACACGGCGCTGCCGCTGCTGATCAAGGATTTCCTGTTCCAAGCCTACCTACCCGCGATTACCACCTTGCGCGACCGCCTGCATGGCCTGGCCTTGGATTGGGCGCGTGTACCCATGCTGGCCCGCACCCACGGCCAACCCGCTTCGCCTACGCGTTTGGGTAAGGAGATACAGGTCTTCGTAGAGCGGCTCGATGGTCAGTTGAAACTGCTGCGCGACATCCCCTTCAGCGGGAAATTCGGCGGTGCCACGGGCAACTTCAATGCGCACCATGCCGCCTATCCAGAGTTCGATTGGGTACAGCTCGCCGATCGGTTCGCACTGGAAAAACTCGGTCTAGCACGCCAACGCTACACCACCCAGATCGACCATTACGACGACCTAGCGGCGCTCTTCGATGGGTTACGACGGATCAACACCATCCTGCTGGACCTGTGCCGCGACGTGTGGCAATACATCAGCATGGATTACTTCCGCCAGAAGATCAAAGCAGGCGAGATCGGCAGCAGCGCCATGCCGCACAAAGTTAATCCGATCGATTTCGAGAACGCCGAAGGCAACTTCGGGCTGGCCAACGCCATGTTCGTACACCTGAGCGAAAAGCTCCCCATCAGCCGCCTGCAACGCGACCTGACCGATAGCACCGTAACACGCAACATCGGCGTGCCCATGGCGCACACCATGATCGCGTTGGACGCCGTGCAGAAAGGCCTGGGCAAATTGGTGTTGAACGAAGCAGCGTTGGAACGCGACCTCGATGCACAATGGCCAGTGGTAGCGGAAGGCATCCAGACCATCCTACGTCGTGCAGGGATAGCGCAGCCCTACGAAAAGCTGAAAGAGCTTACTCGAGGCAAGGAAAAGATAACCCAGCAGGATATCGCAGCCTTCATTAACACCTTGGAGGTGAGTGATGATGTGCGCAGGCAATTGCACGCCCTCACACCGCGCAACTACACGGGCATCGATCTGCTCGGGCGATAGGTCACGCATTCCCGATCCGCGCCCAGTTCGCTGCTGCTGGTTATCTTGACCGGCGAACGCGGTACCATGCTCCTCACCATCACCGACATTTGGCAACAGGCCAGCACGCTAGAGAAGACCTATTGGATCTTCGCCGTACCAGCCACGCTGTTCTTCCTGGTCATCCTCGTCACCACCTTCTTCGGTGGTGATGGCATGGATGCTTCCCCCGATGATCTGGACACGGATGTGAGCAGCGGTGTGGCCGGGCAATACTTCACCATCAAGAACCTCATCGGCTTCTTCCTGCTCTTTTCCTGGACGGGTATCGCGTGCCTGAATGGCGGAGTGGGAACGGCCCTGACCGTGGTGCTTTCACTGGCGGCCGGCACCATCATGATGGTGGTCATGGCCTGGTTGTTCCGTTCCATGAGCAGGATGGCCGAAAGTGGTACGCTGAAGATGGCGAACGCCTTGGGGCGCACAGCCAGCGTATACATGCGCATACCAGGCTCACGTGGCGGCATGGGCAAAGTGCAACTCACCGTTCAGGGCTCCTTGCGTGAACTCGACGCGCTCACTGATGGACCCGTGGACTTGCCGACCGGTACGATCGTGCGGGTGGACGAGATCATCGACGGACATATCCTGCGCGTCAACCGAACTGAGAACTGACCATTTCGCATCATCATGGCCAACATTGAAGGCATCAACGTCGCATTGATCGTCGTCGCCGCGGCGATCCTCTTCCTCTTCGTCCTCTTCTTCTCCCTGCTGAAACGCTACAAGCGGTGCCCCAGTGACCGCATCCTTGTTGTGTATGGTAAGGTGGGAGGTAATGCCGATGGTGCGTTCAGCGCACGGTGCATCCATGGCGGAGCAGCCTTCGTGTGGCCCATCTTCCAGGACTTCGCTTTCCTCGACCTCACGCCGATCAGCATCGAGGTGAACCTCACCAACGCACTCTCCCGCCAGAACATCCGTGTGGACGTACCCTCGCGCTTCACCGTGGGTATCACCACCGAACCCGCACTGATGAACAACGCTGCGGAACGCTTGCTGGGCCAGAATAAACAGCAGGTCCACGATCTCGCAAAGGACATCATCTTCGGTCAGCTACGCCTGGTGGTAGCCACCATGGACATCGAGGAGATCAACAGCAACCGCGATAAATTCCTCGCCAACGTAGCGAGCAATGTGGAGGCCGAACTGAAGAAGATCGGCCTGAAGCTGATCAACGTGAACGTTACCGACATCAAGGACGAATCGGGCTACATCGAAGCATTGGGCAAGGAAGCGGCTGCAAAAGCCATCAACGATGCACGCCGCAGTGTGAGCGAGAAGAACCGTGATGGTTCGATCGGTGAAGCATTGGCGCAGCAGGACGAACGCACCCAAGTGAGTGCGGCCGTGGCACAGGCCAAGATCGGCGAAGCCAATGCCAACCGCGAAGAGCGGATCAAAGTGGCCGATGCTGATTCGTTGGCCAAGGTGGGTGAAGCGGAGGCCTTGCAGATGCAACGTGTACGCACCAGCGATGCCGAAGCGCGCGCGGTGGAAGGCGAGAACAAAGCGAAGATCGACATCGCGCAGAGCGATGCGGAACGTCGGGAAGCACAAGCCGAAGCCAATCGCAGGGCCATTGCGGCGGAGAAAGTGAAAGAGGCGAAGGCCCTGGAAGAAGCCTACGACGCGCAACGCCAAGCCGAGACCGCCCGTGCCGACCGTGACAAGGCCAGCCAGTTCGCCAACGTGGTGGTACCTGCCGAGATCACCAAGCAGAAAGTGGAGATCGATGCCGAGGCTGAAGCTGAACGCATCCGTAGGCAGGCCAAGGGTGAGGCGGATGCCATCCTGCTGAAGATGGAAGCCGAAGCACGCGGTCAGTTCGAGGTGCTTTCTAAACAGGCGGAAGGTTTCAAGCTGATGGTGGAAGCCGCCGGTAACGACCCGCGAAGTGCTGTACTACTATTGATCGCGGAGAAGCTGCCAGACCTGGTACGTATGCAGAGCGAAGCCATCCAGAACATCAAGATCGACAAGGTCACCGTGTGGGACGGTGCCGGTGGCGGCAAGGATGGAAAGACCAGCACCGCGAATTTCGTAAGCGGCTTATACCAGAGCGTACCTCCACTGCGCGACGTGTTCCAACTCGCCGGCATGGATCTGCCCGACTACCTCAAGGGCAAAGACCTGCCCGCTGCGGAAGCACCGCAAGCCTGACCTAAGCCATCATGCGATCCCGCAAGGTGCGCAGCGTGCTATTGATCGTAAGCCTTGTACTGACCATAAGCGTGTTCGCGTTGTGGTGGTGCGATCGTCATATCAAAGCGGAGACAGTGGAGTTGGTGTACGACCAAGTCGAAGCCATCCCGTACAATCGTGTGGGCGTGGTGTTAGGCACGTCGGAAAAGGGACGCGGCGGTGGCCCGAACCTGTATTTCACGCATCGTATGAAAGCTGCAGCCGAGCTCTACCACGCAGGCAAAGTGGAACACCTGCTGTTGAGCGGAGATAACAGCCGCACGGACTATAATGAGCCGGCCGACATGCGCCGGGCGTTGATCCGCGCTGGAGTAGATAGCACGGACATCACGTTGGACTACGCGGGTTTCCGCACCTTCGACTCCATGGTACGCGCACGGGAGGTCTTCGGCCAGGCGCGTTTTACGGTGATCAGCCAACGGTTCCACAACGAACGTGCGATCTATATCGCCGAACGATCGGGCATGCAGGTGGTGGGCTTCAACGCTGCCGATGTTGGCGGTCGCTCGGGGCGCTTCACCGCCTTGCGCGAGAAAGCAGCACGTGTGAAAGTCTTCGTGGACATGGCGCTCGGCATATCACCGAAGTTCCTTGGTGAGCCGGTGGAGCTAGGTTCCCAGCCGCCGCCGAAAAGATCATGACTGAACGGGGAATAGCGGGGCGTGAATTCCCCATGTGTGGGGAAAGGCCATACGCGTAGCGAAGCGCGGGGAACCCATTTCCCACACCAGACCTCTAAGAACAGCGCTGTAATGTTCGCAGTGGGTGCTTGGAAACCGCAGCTTCCGTACCAGACCGCCCCATTCTTGCCAAATTCTGTAACCGATAGGTCTCTTGGCGCGGTGTTTGGAAATTGCGGCAATGAAGATTACCCACAAGCGCTCATGAAACTGCCGACCCTCAAAGACCTGCTGCACTGGAACATCATCATTGCAG
>JAEYWT010000034.1 GCA_023428865.1 Bacteroidota bacterium
GGTGAAGACTACGTTCGATCGCCCCAGCATCGCCATGCCGGTGACCCAAGTGCGTTGCTCTCCGAAATAAGTACTCCATATCCGCGTTCCAGCTTCATCCGTCTTGAATATGAAACCTTGCTGGATACCCGCAGTACCTATGCCATCGTAATATGCTATGCCCGCCGCCAAAGTCGGAAAATTGCCACTATCCGTATACCCCCCGACATAAACGCGCGCACCGTTCGGATGCGGCTTGGCGGTTACCGCATAACACATGGTGGTCGTGGTCCCACCCCCGCCGAAAATAGAAGACCATTCTAAGCTATGGTCCGACGCAAACTTAGAAACGAAACCCTTATAGAATATCGGAATGTTCAACGGTGTCGGGGAGAATGGAGTCTGCGGAAATGTTGCCAAACTTGACCCCTTTTGCCCCGTAACGTACAAATTCCCATTACTATCCACACAACTTGCATTGATATCAGTCATGCGGTCACCACCGAAGTAAGTACTCCAACATAGACCGTATTCTTCGTAACCCCCTCCTCGCATACTCTCAGCAACACCCTGACCAATATAAAGCACAAGAGATCGGCTTGGGTCATAGTCACCAATTGAAAAACGCACTTCATCCGCGTTGAGTTCATGTCCGTATCCGGTCTGATCTAGATCCAAGACGTTACCATCAACATACTGGTAGGCGAAGAGCCTCGGTATTTGGAAATCCTGCCCTAGAACATTGAAGCTAACATCACCTGCTTCATTCAACTGTAAGCTTCCTGTTCCTTGAAACCGCAAGGCGATCTGTGATGGATCACTTCCCGGAGCGCAGACAAAGAGCATTTTTTGTTCAGAGGCACCCGGATAAAGATGCAGGTCGATCCCTGGATAAACCCCAGAATAGACCACGCGTTGGAATCGCCTTACCTGTGTGGCACCTTCTTCACCCAGATGTGGGAAATAGAAATTGCGGTAATCAGATGAAGGTGTCATACCGACCGGATCAACTGAGTTCGCTTGACCTCCGACCAACTGGATCACCCAACGTTGCAGCGTGTCAGGAATCAAGGTGTCCGGGCTTTGGACACCAGCAACGAAACACACGGCCTCCATTCATCGGATATGCTGTAGGGTAGACTCCTTCTGAGATGAAGGAAGCCTCCATGGTAGGAGAGCCGGTCTCGTCGATCAGCTGCCCCCGATTGGGCCAATAACCATCGATCTCCGAAGGTCGTTCGCCATATGGATCCGGCGGGAGGTCGGACTGAGCAGAGCTAACGCAGAATGCGCAAAGAGACAGTGAGAGGAAGGAGGACCGTACCATGAGAGAAGAAGTGTTCAAAAGTGAGAGTGGACACAACGAGAGTCGTGTAAAACTAGCTACCTCGATCATTCCCCGCAATCGATGTACCTACTTTTCTTCTCCGGAAGTTCTTCGCGGCAAGTACGATCGCCCCCAATGGGTCGACGCTACTGGTGCGCGACCGAACAATTGGTCGAGCCCGGATCGTACGATCCGGATCGTGCTGATCTTCGCCCCATGAAACAGCCCATCTTTCCGCCCAACGCCGCTAAACCCATTGCACCGTACACGCCGGCCATCCTCAGCAACGGCACCTTGTACCTCAGCGGGCAGATCGCGCTGGACGAAGCGGGCGACCTACACACCGGCGATATCCAGACCGAAACACGGCAGGTGATGGAGAACCTCGGCAAGTTGCTCAAGGCCGCAGGCATGGACTACGCCCACTTGGTGAAGGTCACCATCCTGCTCAGCGACATGAGCCTGTACGCCGCCGTGAACGAGGTGTATGGCAGCTACTTCGGCGACCTGCCCCCAGCCCGCGAAGCCTACGCGGTGAAAGGTCTGCCACGCGGTGTGAATGTGGAGATCAGCGGGATAGCGGTGAAGGATTAGCACCCGGATCTTCGATATTTGTGGTGTGCGGAACTTGGATGCCATACTGACGGTCCTACGATCGGAGCGTACGCGACTTTTCGCCAAGCATGGTTTGAAGAGCATGGCTGTCTTCGGGTCCATGACACGAGATGATCATACGCCGAACAGCGATGTCGACATCATGGTCGAATTCGTGCCTGGTGCTGAATACGACTATCTTGAACTTGCAGAAGAGCTCGAGAACCTGGTGCAGCGTCCTGTGGACCTGGTCGTTCGGAAGGCCGTGAAGCCTTGGTATATGAAATACATCGAACCTCAACTGCTCCATGTCTGAGTCCAACGACGAACCGTTGTTGATGGACATGCTTGAAGCTTGCCGAGCCGTTGCCTCGTATGTTGAAGGTCTTGATCAGGACGGATTCTTGAACAACAATCTGGTCCAAGATGCAGTTGCTTACCGCCTGCAAGTGATCGGTGAGGCTGCCTATAAGGTAAGCCAAGAGACCAAGAATGCCGAGCTCTCCATCGACTGGTTCAAGATAGCTGGACTACTCCACCGGATCGTTCACGACTATCGGAACATCGACCTGGAAACACTGTGGCGCATCACTCAGAAATATGTCCCTCCCCTTTCTATGCGTCTCGAACAGATCGCAAGGGAACATGGGTGGGAGAACTCCTGACGGCCAGTATCACTCGTAGCCATGCGCAATGGCATGGCGCGTTGCTGTCATATTCGACAGATGACTATCTACACGGCATCGATCAGTTGGACCAAAGGTTGAGCTGACCGCGAATAGCCCCCTCAACACTTCCCCGGCCCACGCAGCTCCAGCGTGATGTGCAGGAACTCCACCTGCTGCTCTATGGCCGCCTTGGCCAAGAGCCTGCGTGTCATGGTGATGGCGTCCGCGCGTTCGGTCACCGCCACATCAGTGTACTTCAGCACCACCACACCAGACCATGCACAGCTGTATTCCAGCGATAGGTTGCGGTCGCGACCGACCTCCGAGGCCAGGCGGCTCAACTGTGTATCATCGAGTCCGCTGATGTGCATCACCACCTGTACATCGGCACCCGCCACCGGCGTACTGTTCGCGATGTGGGGGTGTGCTTTCGTCGTTGACAGAAGTGCCAATGCGAGAAGGAAGAGGAGCTTGTGCATGAGGGGTTCGTTATACCCCGAAGTTGCACCGTGTCGCGCATGCAGAACATGACGATCGACAGGTCAGGTGAACATCACCAGCACGACCATCAACGCAAGTTGGATCACGAAGATCAGCAAGCCGAAGCCCAAGCCCTTGCGACCAGAGCGGATCAATTGCGCGAAGCTCACCTTGAGGCCGATGGCCGCCAGCGCTATGGTCAGCACCAATTTGCCCGCGAGGTCCATGGCGTGTACCAAGGCTTCCGGCAGAGGCACCACCGTGGTTAGCAGGGTGATACCGATGAAACCCCACAAATACCAAGGCAAACGCATGTGTTCGCGCCAGCCCTTCGACCCACCGACACCAACGGAATCGCGCACCACCAGATAGTTGAACAGGATCAACGCCGGACTGAGCATGGCCACCCGCGCTAGTTTGATGGTGGTGGCCGCTTCGCCCACGGCATCACTCACCGCATAGCCCGCCCCCACTACGTTGCCCACGCTGTGCAGGGTGCCACCGATCAGCAGGCCGAGCTGCGTTGTACTGAAGTCGAACTTCACCAGCACGAAGGGCAGCACGATCATGCCCAAGCTGCCGAAGAGGTTCACCACCGCCATGGCGATGCCGACATCCTCCTTGTCTTTTGCCACACGTGGGGCCAAGGCGGCAATGGCACTACTACCACAAATGGCCGTGCCGAAACCCACCAGCCAGCCCGTGCTGCCCGGGCACTTCACCCGGCGGGCCAAGTGGAAGGTGATCAACACCATGCCGAGCACCATCACCACTACTACGGTGAAGGCAGTGGCACCCAACGCAGCGATGTGGCCGTAGTCGATGCCGAAGGCGAGGAAGAGCACCGAGATCTCCAACATGCGCCCACTGGTGAAGCCGATGCCCGCACTGGCGGATGCCGGCAAGCGCCCTACGTTACCCACTACCATGCCCAACAACAAGGCCAGTAGAATACCATTGAGCCACCCGGGGGTGTACGCCGATGCGGCATGAGCCACCAAGCCAATGGCAACGGAGACCAAGAAGCCGGGCAGGTTGGTGCGTACGCTCTCCACAGGCGGTGTTCGGCGCAAAGCTATCCGCCCCGGCGGCCATGTTCTGGAGCGAATGTCACAGAGCGGTCAACCGCTATCCACCCGGTGGTCTGTACTGCTGCAAGGCCGAACTGATGAAGGTGGCCCCCACGAAGAGCATGAGGTAGAGGCCGATGATGACCAAGGTGAGGATGCCCATGAACTTGTACATGCGGCGATGCGCGTGCAACGAACGGGTGAAAAGGTCCGGATCGAACGGCCCATCGATCGCCTTGCGCACACGCACCGAGAACTGATAGAGATACACCGACGGGATCGTGTAGATCACCGCGAAGACGATCACGAAGAATAGAAAGAGCCCATTGGCAAAGGCAGGCACTGCAGCGTTCTGGCGGAAAAGCCCCTCCGAGGCCATTCCGTCCATATCACCCGAGGCATAGGCTTCTTCGATCAAGGCCTGTTGCTGGGCCGTTGCACCATGCATGACCGTTGCCATCATCGCACTCATGACGAGTGAAAAGATGACCACGATACCGATGCCGATGAAACAGATGATGGCCAATAAACGCGCCCATTGCGCCATGCCTTTCAACGCTTCGCGGTCGTTGGTCGATAGGGTGGTAACGGTGGTGGGCTGTGGGT
>JAEYWT010000053.1 GCA_023428865.1 Bacteroidota bacterium
GCGAACAGGTGTTGTACCTGTTGCCGGAGATCGCCCTGACCACACAGATCATCGCACGGTTGCGCGCCCGCTTCGCTGCTAACGTGGCGGTATTCCATTCGCGTATGGCCCAGCACGAGCGCACCGCCTTGTGGATGCGATGCACCGGGCCGGATGCACCGCGTGTGATCGTGGGTGCGCGTTCAGCCCTGTTCCTTCCCTTTCAACACCTGGGCTTGGTGGTGGTTGATGAAGAACACGACCCCAGCTACAAACAGCACGAACCATCGCCGCGCTACCATGCCCGCGATATGGCCATCGTCCTGGCCAGCCTACACCAGGGCAAAGTGCTCTTGGGCTCTGCTACGCCCAGCATGGAAAGCCTGCACAATGCGCGCCACGGCAAATACGGTTCGGTGGAACTGCTGGTACGCTTTGGCGATGTGCGTATGCCGGTGATCACCCGGGTGGACCTACGCGATGCTGCACGCCGCAAGCTGATGCGTGGCCACTTCACCGCCACCCTGATCGACCACATCCAACAAGCGCTGGATAAACGCGAACAGGTGATCGTGTTCCAAAACCGGCGTGGGTACGCGCCTGTTTGGCAATGCAACTCCTGTGGATGGGTACCTCAATGCGACCAATGTGATGTAAGTCTCACCTACCACAAATTCCAGCACCAGCTGCGCTGCCATTATTGCGGCCGGCACTACACCCCACCCACCAAGTGCGACCAATGCGGCAGTCCGCGGTTGCAGATGCTGGGGTTCGGCACGGAGAAGATCGAAGAGGAACTGGTGGAGTTCTTCCCCACGGCGCACATAGCCCGTATGGACCAGGACACCACGCGAGGTAAACATGCTCTGGATCGCATCCTGACCGCCTTTGGCCAAGGTGCGGTGGATATTCTGGTAGGCACCCAAATGGTCACCAAGGGACTCGACTTCGACCATGTGAGCACCGTGGCGGTATTGAATGCGGACAACCTCATGCGTTTCCCAGATTTCAGGGCGCACGAACGGGCCTTTCAGCTCATGGCCCAAGTGGCTGGCCGATCCGGGCGGCGTAAACAGGCCGGCACGGTGATCATACAAGCGCAGGATGTGCAGCACCCGGTGTTGGACCTGGTGGTACACCACGATGTGGAAGGCATGTACAAGCGCGAACTGGAACATCGCCGCGCACATGGTTACCCACCCTTCATGCGATTAGTGCAGCTTACGCTGAAGCATCGGTCGGAAGAACGTGTCGCACACACGGCACATGCACTGGCAAACGCCTTAAGGCCACAATTGGGCGACAACGTGCTGGGGCCTGAGATCCCCGTGGTATCACGGATCCGCGACAAGCACTTGCGTAGGTTGCTGGTGAAGTTGGCCCGTTCCACACACCACGTGGACAAGGAATTCCTACGCGACACCATTGATCGGGTATTCACCGATCCGGCCCACAGCGCCGTGCAGTTGGTAACGGATGTGGACCCGGTTTGATCCGGTATCTGCGCTACTTTGGTCCTTTGCCGAACATGCCGTCCACCGCAACATACGCGCGCTTTCCATGGCTGCTCAACGCGGTGCGGGTCCTGTTCTTCACCCTCTGTCTTGTGGTTGCCTGGTACCACACCAAACGGATGGATATCGGCTTATACGACGAGACTGCCTACATGCAAAGGGGCGCCCAGATCGATACCATGGGCCTACCAACGGCAGATATGGCCCCGCTCTATTCACTCTGGTATCGCTTCCTACAACTCCTGATCGGCGATCCTGTTCAGCGCTATTTCGCCAACCAGTTCATCACCATCGCACTGCTTCCCATCGGAACATACCTATTGCTACGCCAATTGGGAACCACACAACGCGCAAGCTTCATCACCAGCATCTTTCTGTTGTTCTCCACCTTGAACGTGCACAACTGGCCACGCGTGTCGGTCTTCGCCATGTTGGTGCTTCTTGCAGGACTACTTCTCGCGCTCCGAAACACGGACCGTGATCGGCAATGGGCAAGTGTAGTATCGGCCATTGCTGTCTGTGTGTTCATCAGGCCAGAGTTCGCGTTGAGCCTAGGTTGTGCCTTCCTGGTTTGGCTCGCTGATCTAGCGCGTTGGCGGAAGAGCCTTAGCCTTGCCGCATGGATGCCATTTGTTTTCACCGGAACCTTTGCACTCCTCCTGTTCCTCGCGCTGGGAAACCCCTTCGCCAATGGCCGCAGTATGGTCGCCTTCGGGCAGCACTACGCGTTGAACGTTGCCGAGACCACGGACAACACCACCGACCCATGGACCAATTGGGAAACCATGGCGCAGAAAGACCTGGGCACCACCGCCAGCCTTTCCCAAGCATTGCGGAATGCCCCGGAGAAGATCGCGTGGCATATTGGCACGAACCTGCGGAACACCGCACCTACCCTGGCTCGTATGCTCATACCGGCTGGTTCCCGAGTGGACCGAGTAGCCATTCTGTTGATCTTGATCATGGTCGGTGCGGTCGCGATACTGGTATGGAACGGCGCTGCGCGAACATGGCGGTCGAACACGTTCTTCGTGGTAGCCTCTGCCGTGATCTGCCTACCAGCGGTCCTTTCGGCCATCATCATTTACCCACGCCAGCACTACCTCATCTTTCCAGTATCGTTACTGATCATCCTTTTTGTTAACCAAGCTTATCCGCGCAACGCCCACGGCCCGCGTTGGGCTATGGTTCCGGCCATTGCTGCCGTTCTGATCATGCTGTTGTACCTGCGCATCAATCCAGATAGGCCCCCCCGACCTGTTCTGGCCACCATTAATGCCCTTCGCACCTTGCCTGCCGATACCGAACTAGTGATCCTGGATGCCGACGGCGGATACGACGCCTACTTGGGCAGTGGTGCAAAGCGGATCATCGCGCAGAACAAGGATCGAGGTTTCGCCGAGTTCATCGCACAGCAAGGCGTCGATGTTATCGTGGCGACCCCTCGCTTGTTGAATGATCACCGTTACCAGACCGACCCGACTTGGCGTGCCTTCCTTAACGGTCCCAACGATCATGGATTCCGCAAGGTCTCTTTGAATGGAACGGGCACAACGCTCTACATAGCACGCACGATCGTGTACTGATCAAGGGCGCACAGGCCCTAGTAGCGCATTCCAGATGGCAGTTCCGGGCGCGGGTGCCACGACCGAAACATCTTCGGCATGGAGGGTTCTGAAAGCAATTGAACGCGCATGCAGGGCGATACTCCTATCCTTCTCACCGCGACGGGCACCGTACTTCACATCGCCCTTGATCGGCCAGCCCGCTCGGCTCAATTGCGCGCGTATCTGGTGGAACGCACCGCCGGAAGGCAGCACTTCCACCAAGGTGTAACGATCGCCCTGTGTGATCGGGGTGATCTTCAACCTGGCCACCACGGCCTGTTCACGCACCTCGGAAACCGTGGCTTTCCGGGTACGTGGGTCGTGGGCCACCACCCCCTCCACCACCTTCACCCCTGGAACATGGCCTTCAACAATGGCCCAATACACCTTGTGTACTAGACGTAGGCGGAATTGTTCGTTCAAGTGGGCCGTTGCCTGCGGACTGCGAGCGAATAGCACCACTCCGCTTACGGGCCTATCCAATCGGTGGGTGATCTGTAGGGTGGGTTCTTGCTGCTGGGTCCGTGTAATGGAAAGCAGATCCGGATCTCCGGTCGGATCGGTTTGCACGGGAATACCAGCCGGTTTCAACACGGCCAAAACGGACTCATCGGCCCACAGCACCCGAATGGGCACCATGGTCAATACTGCTCGTCGGCGTTGGGGAAATCGAGGGAACGCACATCCTTGATGTACGAAGAGACCGCACCGGTGATCACCTCGTGCAGGTCGGCATACCGGCGCAGGAATCGAGGATTGAACTCCTTGTTGATCCCGAGCATATCGTGCAGGACGAGAACCTGGCCATCCACCCCATTACCAGCACCGATACCGATCACCGGAATGCTTACGCTGGCAGCCACTTCCTTAGCTAGTTGAGCGGGTATCTTCTCGAGCACCAAGGCGAAACAGCCGGCTTCTTCCAACAACTTGGCATCGGCACGTAACCGTTCGGCCTCTTCCTGCTCCTTGGCACGCACCACGTAAGTGCCGAACTTGTAGATGCTCTGTGGCGTAAGCCCGAGGTGACCCATAACGGGGATACCGGCCGTGAGGATACGTTGAATGGAAGTGATCACCTCCTTGCCACCCTCGAGCTTTACCGCGTGGGCTCCACTTTCCTTCATGATGCGGATGGCCGAGTTGAGGGCCCCCTTCGAATTGCCTTGGTAGGTACCAAAGGGCAGATCCACCACGATCAAGGCCCTGGCACAACCGCGCACCACCGATGAAGCATGGTAGATCATTTGATCCAGGGTGATGGGCAAAGTGGTCTCGTGGCCGGCCATCACATTGCTGGCGCTATCGCCCACCAGGATCACATCGATCCCGGCCGAATCCACCAAACGAGCGAGGGAATAGTCATAAGCAGTCAACATGGAAATGCGCTGCCCCTTGGCCTTCATCTCCTGCAGGGTGTGTGTGGTCACTCGCTTGCTGTTCACGGTTCCGGTGCTCATGCCGTAAAGCTAGGTGGTACCTGGCAGACGATCGGCAGCCTTCGACAGCCACACCGGCACCATGGAACAAGGAACGGCAAGGATGGGCCTTGAAAGGGTAACCTATGCGTAGCGGGTCCACTATCTTTGGCGCTGGCCCAGCCGCCCTTCCATGCAACGTATCCTTTCCCTTCTTGCCGTAAGCGCCATCCTTTCGGCCTGCAGCACCGATCTGGAGATCAACGCACCGTACAAGAATATCACGGTGGTAGAAGGTCTGCTCAATATGCGCGACAGCGTACAGTTGATCAAGATCAACAAGGCATTCTTGGGCGACGGCGACGCCTTGGTCTACGCACAGGTGCAGGATTCCAACGAATGGAACACCGAGGCATTCGAATACGCCCGTGTGGTGCGGCGACGGAACGGGCAGGTCATGGGCACGTTCCAGCTTCGCGATACCCTGCTCACCAACCGCGAGCCAGGAATCTTCTATGATCCGAACCAGCGACTATACTACTTCCAGGACGATTATTTCGAACTACGACAGATCGGTGGAGAACTCATCCCCTTATACCTCGATGAGGAAAGCGTTCATCACCTGGAGTTGAAAGTGAAGGGAGAAGAGGTATCGGCCAACACCACCATAGTCCATGACTTTAATATTCAATCAGCGGACCAAAGCCTCACACAGCCGATCAACTTGCTCAATGGTAGCCAGTTCGGCAGTTTCGAGCTCAATTGGAGTTCGAATTGGAATGGCAAACGCTACGTTGCCGATTACCGTTTCAACTACCGCGAAGTGAGGAATGGGGTCGTGGGTGAATTGAAGTCGATCACACGGCGTATTGGCACAGTAGTGAAAGTAGGAACGGCCACTTCTGAAGCCATGAGCGCCACCATCGATGGCCGCCAATTCTTCGAGAACATCGCCTCAACCATACCTAGCGACGCATCCGTGGAACAGC
>JAEYWT010000178.1 GCA_023428865.1 Bacteroidota bacterium
CTGGAGGAGGCTGTACCACCGTTACAAGGATCGAGACGGAAGCTTCGTTCGGGATGGGGCACGAATTATCGTTCGCTACCACCAACACGTTCGCCGGAGAAAAAGCCGGATCCGGGGTCCAGCACAACCTACCGATCACCGGGTTGGAGCCGATCAAGGTGAACGTAGAACCCGGCAGTAGCGCGGCTGCATTCGCGGTCAGAACGATGGAAGAGCCAACATCCGCATCGGTGAATGGGATATCCACGCAAAATGGCACACCATTGCAAACCTCTACGGACCCTGCGCTCACGATGAACGCATTCGTTCCATTGGTTAGACCGGTACTTACCGGAGGTGTGGTGGCGCAGTTCTGCACGATGAACATGAAATCGCGCATCACTGTACCGATGGGAACGCCCATGGCATTGTATGTCGTGACTTCCATCGCCACCACATAACTACCCGTCACGGTGGGGGTGAAAGAGATCTGGCCGTTCGTTGGATCGAGCACGATACCCGGAATGGGATTCGCAGCATTGAACCCGGGTTGATAATTGATATTCGTTGGTGCCGGGGCGGCAAACTGCGCAGCGATCAGATCGAACTGCATGGTGTGGCCATCGGGATCGGAGATGCCTGGGCTATAGACCACCGGCTGGTCCACACAAACGAACGGAATGGAATTATCAGCGATGACCGGCGAATCGTCGCAGAACCCACCGGCGTTGTTCACGGTCGCTTCGAGGTACATCCCCTGTGTGCCCACCAGGTTCTGCACAGCATTCCGGCAACAGATGTTCCAAGCGATCGTCCAATCATCGCACGGGGATAGGAATACCGTGGTAACGAAACGATAGTGCCGTATCCCCAACAGCGGCCCTCCATTGCATGTGCTATTGGCAAGAGAAGAAGGACATAATTGAGAAACCTCTTCGGTCAGAACCAACGGAATGTTGTTCAAGGTGAAGTTCACCCCACAATCATTACTGAGTTGCAGATTCTGCGGCGTTAGCGCAGCACCCGAACAATCCAAGTAGAGATCAAGGGTGATCTCGTAGAAATTGGCTCCGATGCAATTATAGGTGATGCTTCCGCCGGAATAGTGGTCGGCTTGGGCCGTTCGGGCGGACAACAACCCAAGTGCCAGGAGTATGAATGGGAGGACCGCTCGACCGCGTATCATGCTTCCTTGACGTTCCAACGCCGCCATCGGTTGTTGAAAAGCCTGCGAAAATAACCACAAAACCGCCTGAAAAGCAAGCCCCAAGGCGGGATCCGACCATCCGCGACCATCACCCGACAAGGCTTCCCACCTTGGCGTTCAATTAACCTTTTGGGAACATGCCATGTGCGGAGCGTCCGATTACCTTTGCCGCCCGCTGAACCTCGATTTGCGCGATCCCGACACCTTGCGAATGGTGTAACGGACTGCAGTACCAAGGAGGCGGTACCAGACCACCGAAGCCCCGCCGATGTTCAGGAAACGCTACGCTGCTGCATTTTTCGGTCTTATCAGCCTTGGACTACAGGCCCAGTCCGACACCACCATTGCCCCTTTGGTGCCGGACACCAGCGCCGGCCGCCTGCGGTTGCCGGTGTTCACCATCACCGCCGATGACCTGGACGCCGAGTTGGGTGCCCAGGACATTTCGGGGATCCTGCAATCCTCTCGGGACGTCTTCACTGCTGTAGCGGGCTTCAACTTCGGGTCGGCACGTTTCCGGATCCGCGGTTACGATTCGGAGAACACCATGGTCACCATCAACGGGGTCATGGTGAACGATCTGGAGACCGGTTGGGCACAATGGTCCAGCTGGGCTGGCTTGAACGATGTGACCCGTTGGATGCAAGTACGCACCGGCGTGGGGGCAACGCGCTACAATTTCGGTGGCATCGGGGGCTCTTCGGACATCAACGTGCGGGCGAGCAGCATCCGCAAGGGCATACGTGTCTCCTATGCATCGGCCAACCGGGCCTACCGCAACCGCATGATGGTGACCGGCTCCACGGGCATGATGAAGAACGGCTGGTCGTTCAGCTTTAGTGGCTCGCGCCGTTGGGCGGAAGAGGGCTACGTAGAGGGCACCTCGTTCAATGCCTATGCGTACTATTTGGCTGCGGAACACCGGATCAACGACAAACACACGGTGAGCTTCACTGGTTTTGGTGCACCGATCGTGCAGGGCCGTGCCGGCGTGGCCATTCAGGAAGCCTACGACCTTACGGGCAATAACTACTACAACCCGAACTGGGGCTACCAGGACGGTGTGAAGCGGAATGCGCGCATGACCTTCGACCACAAGCCGGTGTTGATGGCCACCCACATCTACAAGCCTTCAGAAGGAGCCGAGTGGAACACCACCCTGTTCTACACGTTCGGCCGCGATGGCAGTTCCGGATTGAACTGGTTCGATGCCAAAGACCCCCGTGCAGATTACTACCGATATCTACCCTCCTTCTATGAGGAGACCAACCCGACGTTGTTCGCCCAGCGTCAGGAATTGTGGCGTACCGATGAGAACGCACGCCAGATCGATTGGGATCAGCTGTACTTCGCCAATGGAAAGAATTTGTACTCCGTGCAGAACGCCAATGGCATCATCGGCAACACGGTAACCGGTAACCGCAGTAAGTACATCGTAGAAGAACAGCGCGCTGATCCAAGTCGCATCGGCCTCAACAGCGTGTACAATAAAGAGCTGGACAATGGTCGCCACGTCACCTACGGCGGCAGCTTCAATCACCAGCGCACGCATTACTTCAACACCGTTTCCGATCTGCTGGGCGGTGATTTCTGGGTGGATATCGACCAGTTCGCCGATCGTGACTTCAACGATACGTTGATCTCGCAGAACGACTTGGACCGCCCCAACAAGATCGTGGAGGTAGGTGATGTGTTCGGTTGGGACTACTACATGAACACGCGCTTGATCAACGTCTTCGGTCAATTCGAGAAGAAGTGGCAGACCGTTGAAGCCTACATCGGCGCATCCGTCGCACAGACGGACTTCTGGCGTGAAGGCAACGTGCGTAACGGTCGTTTTCCGGAGACCTCCAAAGGCAAGGGCGAGGTGAACTCCTTCCTCAACTTCGGCATCAAGGGTGGCGGTATCTACAAGCTCAGTGGTCGGCAGTTCATCGCCGCGAATGCAGCCTTCCTAAGCCGCCCACCGGCCACGAACGTAAGCTACCTCAGCCCTCGTATCCACGACGGCACCATTCCCGGGATCACCAGCGAGAAGGTGTATTCGGGAGACATCGGTTACGTAGTTCGTTTCCCGCGATTGAAAGGCCGCGCCACGCTGTATTACACCAAGATCTTCGATCAGGTGTGGTCGCGCAGCTTCTACCATGATGAGTACCTCACCATCGTGAACTACAACATGACCGGCGTGGACCAGATCAACCGCGGCCTGGAGCTGGGCTTGGAGGCCAACCTCACCAGCACCTGGCAGATGACGGCCGTTTATGCCCATGGCGATTACCGCTACGCCTCACGCCCGAATGCCACCATCACCCGCAACAACAGTCCGGAGCAGTTCGCTTCCGACCGTACTGTTTACTGGAACAACTACAAAGTGGGCGGAATGCCGCAAACAGCGGCTTCGCTGGGTTTCCGGTACAACTCACCAAAGTTCTGGTTCGCCGGGGTGAATGCGAACTGGTTCGGAGACATCTACCTGGACCCGAACCCCGACCGCCGCACCGAGCCTGCCGTGGACAATCTAGTGACCAGCGATCCGCAATGGAACGCCTTGCTGGTGCAAGAGAAGTTGGACGACAACCTGACGGTGGACGCCTTCGCCGGCAAGTCGTGGATGATCCAACGGAAATACCGTGTAGCCTTCAACATTTCGGTGAGCAACGTGCTCAACAACCAGGACTTCAAAGTGGGTGGCTTCGAGCAACTGCGGTATGACCGTATGGATGTAGGCCGTTTCCCTCCACGTTACAGTTACCTCTTCGGGCGGAACTACTTCGCCATGTTGACCTTCAGCTTCTGACGCCATGCAACCCCATTCCATGAAGAATTTCCGCATCGCCATCCTTACCCTCGCTGTAGCCATGGTGGCCGTAGCGTGCAAGAAGGAGTTCGACACCCCGCCAGAGCGGATCCTACCGACTGGTCAAGTCCTGACCGTAGCTCAATTGCGCAGCCTATACACCGGTGTACCGAAACGTTTTGGCGGCGACAGCTCCGTTTATGCGGTGGTCACAGCTGATGAACAGAACGGTAATCTGTACAAGAACATTTACATCCAGGACCATACAGGCGCTATCGTGATGCGATTGCTGAACAGCGGTGGCCTGTACCAGGGCGACAGCATCCGGATCTACCTCCCTGGAACCGTTCTGGGAAGCTATGCAGGTATGCTTCAACTGGACAGCGTGGATGTGGATAACAACGTGGTGAAGCAGGCCACCTTGGTGAACAAGGAGCCTGAGACCGTGACCCTCTCCCAGATCAACTCCTCACTACAGGGGCGTTTGGTACGGATAGAGAACGTTGAGTTCGCACTCGGCGAGGCCTGCAACGGTGTGACATATGCCGACGCTGCCAACCAGGTAACAGTGAATCGCACCCTAACGGATTGCAGCTCCAGCGTTCTCGTGCGCACCAGCGGTTATGCCAACTTCGCCGGCCAGCCTATCGCACGTGGCAAAGGCACTTTCGTAGGCGTAGTCGGTCAGTTCAACAACGACATGCAGCTCTTCATCCGTAATGTGAACGAAGTGCAGCTGAACGATCTTGCCGGCCGTTGCGACCCCTGTCCTACCCTTTGCGATCCTGTGGCTTCTGTCAACCAGGACTTCGCTTCCGGGGTGGCCAACGTGGACCTTTCATTGCCCTGCTGGAACAATCAACCCCAAGTTGGAACGCGCCGTTGGCGTGGCACAGCGGTGAGCAGTGATATCTGCGCCCAAGCCACCGCATTCCAATCTTCTGCTGCGACGGATATCACTTGGCTCATTTCTCCACCGGTGAACCTTACTCCGGGAATGACGCTGAATTTCCGAAGCCAGCGCGGTTTCGGTGTCGCCGGTCACGACCCATTCGGACTATTCGTCTCCACCAACTACAACATCGGGAACGTAGCTACCGCGAACTGGACTGCGGTACCGTGTAATTATGCCACAGCCAGCACCCCAGACCAACAATGGGTCGAGTCCGGTGCAGTAGACCTGAGCGCGGCGCTGCCCACCGGTTACAGTGGTAGTTTTGTAGTGGGCTTCCGGTACACGGGAAGTGGCACCAACGCACAAACGACCAACTTCCGGATCGACAACGTCGTGATCCAATAACCCACTCTTCGAACACTCCAAACAGTACGCGCATGAAACACATTACCCTACTTGCTGCGGCGGCGCTCTTTGGCGCTTCCGTCAATGCACAGGTCTTCAGCAGTGGGCTGGAGGACTGGACCAACGATCTGCCCAGTGATTTCATGGGTAGCAAGACCAACATGGGCGAAGGCAACGTGCTCCAGGTCACCGAGAACCCGCATGGTGGCAGCTCGGCAGCTCGCTTGATCAACGCTACCAACAGCCACAAGCGTTTCACCACACAGAACGTGGCAGTGGTGGAGAACACCGTCTACGATTTCACCTTCTGGGTGCGCGGCACAGGCGAGATCCGCACGGGCTTCTATGATGGGTTATCTGATGATGGAGCAAGCTACACTTACGGTGCGTTCTATGTTTCCACCGGTAACGAGTGGGTCGAGGTCACCCAGCAGGTTTCCTGCCCGCCTGGTGCCACCAATGCCCAATTCGTGCTCTCCGTGCGCAACACGGCAGAACCTGAACACCTCGTGGTGGACGATGTGGTCATCACCGCTGGTGAAGTGGTACCACCTACTGAAGCCACGATCTATGAGATCCAATACACGACCGATGTCTCTGGCGCTTCGCCTTTGGTGGGCCAGATCGTGATCACCTCCGGCATCGTAACGGGTTCGAAAGCAGGTACCGGCTACTTCCTTCAAGATGGCACCGGCCCATGGAACGGCATCTTCGTGAACGATGCCACGAACAACCCTGCACTGGGCGACGAAGTGCTCATTACGGCCAGCGTGCAAGAGAACTTCGGGTACACCCGCATGAACAACATCGCGGCCTACGAGGTGGTAAGCACCGGCAACACCGTTCCTGCGGCCGAGCAGCTCAACCCAACGACTGCCTCTCAGGAGCAATGGGAATCCGTGCTCGTCACCGTTGCGGACGTACAATGCACCACGTTGCCGAACAACTTCGGTGAGTGGAACATCAACAACTGGCTTGGTTCCATGCTCGTGGATGACGTGCTTTTCGTGAGCGCACCGACCTTGAACGCCTATTACACCATCACCGGCCCTACTCAGTACGCCTTCAATGCCTGGCGCATCCTGCCACGCAGCGCCGGTGACCTCGGTGTAGGCACCAGCGTACACGAGAACAGCGCGACCAGCTTCACCACCTACCCGAACCCTGCGAACGACCTGCTCACCATCGAATTGGAAGCGAACAACAGCCGTACCGAATACAGCCTGCTGGACGCCGCCGGACGTGTGGTGTTGAACGATGTGGCCACGAGCGACCGCGTTGTGCTCAACACACGCGACCTCTCCAACGGGGTATACCTGCTCACCGTGCGTAGCAACAACAGCGTACACAGCCATCGCGTAGCCGTTCAGCACTGATCCTCGACCTTTCCTCGAAAGCCCGTTCTGCGCATACAGAACGGGCTTTCGTCTTTTGACCGTACTGTCTAGATTTGGATACACCGCAGAACATTTCCCATGCGATCCATCCTACTCGTACTTCTTCCTGTACTCTTCACCGCTCAAAGCCCGGCACAGATCCTATTACAGTCCGGCTTCGAGAACTGGACAGCCGGGCTGCCGAACGGATTCATCGGACCACGCACCACCTTCCCACTCGATAGCCTCACTCAAACATCCGTAGAGGTACACGGCGGTACAAAAGCCATGTACCTGGGTCTGGGTGAAGAAGCCTCCGGACAGGTGACCACGGCACCGCTGATCGTGACCGCCTGGCGTTTGTATGAAGTGCGTTTCTGGGTGCGCGGGGTCGGGCGGATCAGCACTGGTTTGTATGACGGCCGCTCCAGCAACGATGGCTATGCGCCGTTGAACACGCCCTTGGAGGTGAACAGCAACACCTGGCAATACGTGATCCAAACAGTGCTCTCCCAGAATGCCACTACCGCTGCAGAGTTCATGCTCGATGTGGCGGAGACCACACCAGGTTCGTTCCTTGTGATCGATGACCTGACGATCAATGCCAGCACCTTACCGGATGCCATGCCAGCTACGATCAGCGAGATCCAGACCACCACGCATTGGACCGGTTCATCGCCGCTGAATTTCGCCTTCGTCCGTACCGAGGGCATCGTCACAGCGATCGCTCCGAACAGTGTCTTCATGCAAGATGGAGCAGGTGCTTGGAACGGGATCGAAGTACGTTACACCGCCCCAGCCACATGGGCTCCCGGTCACCGGCTGTTGATCTTGGCCAGCGTAAGCGAATTGAGCGGGATCGAAGACACGTGGTCCAGCACCCGTACGCAATTGATCGGTGTACAGCACCTAGAGGTGGTAAGCACTGGCGAAGCGCTACCAGAAGCGGCATTGGTCAGTGCCGATGCGTTCGAAGATGAACCCTGGGAGAGCGTACTGGTAACGCTACAGGACCTGGAATGCGTGAGCCTACCCGACCCGGAGAGCAATGATTGGACCGCCACCAACTGGCAAGGCACCGTGATCGTGGACGACCTGTTCTACTTGCACACACCGGACCTTGGAGCCTACTACAGCATCACCGGAATAGCCAATTACCGTGGCGCCATGGTACTTGAACCGCGCTCGGCTGATGACTTCACCGTAGGTGTAGGGCTTACTGAGCACACGCATCCCACCGCACACGTATGGCCCAACCCGGCCACGGATGTGCTCAACATCCAAACAAGCAGTGCAGTGAATGCTGGGTATATCGTGATGGATGCAACTGGCCGACAAGTACTTCACGGCTTAGTGACGAACGGCCTTAGTACCATCGATGTGAGCACGTTGCACGCAGGGGCGTATGTTCTCCGGATGGCGGACATGGGTACCACAAGGTTCGTGGTTCGCTAAGCCCTCTACTTCGCCTCCTTCACCAGGATAACGAACACCGGGAAGTGATCGCTATAGCCATCTTGGTAGGTATCGCCAACATAGGTGCGCAAGGGATAGCCCGCGAAATTGCCTTCGGTCTGGCGCAGATAAGGTTCGTTGAAGATGCGTACGCCGTAGTATTTGTAGTCGCCACCAACGCCGTTAACGAGGGCTGGTGAAAGGACGATCTGGTCGAAGAGGTTCCACGAGTCGCGCCAGGCGAGTGTGCCGATGCCCTTCTGGTAAGGCTCGTACATGGCGTTGAAGAACACGCCATCAACGGCTTTCTTCCTGTCGCCCGTGGCGTTGAGGAAGCGGGCCACGCTCACGTTCACGGGGTCGTCGTTCAAGTCGCCCATCACCATGATGCGAGCATTCTTGTTGAGCGTCAACAACGAGTCTACGATGTGGCGTGCCAATTCTGCGGCGGCTTTCCGGTTCGGCTCCGAACGCTTCTCGCCACCCCGGCGCGAGGGCCAGTGGCACACGATCACGTGGGTGGTATCGCCATCGAGCACCCCGCTCACGAGCAATTGGTTGCGTGTGCGGAACGAGGTGTCTGCCATGGCCAATCTGTACGACTTGTGGTTGAACACCTTGAACTGGTCCGGATCGTGGATCAAGGCGACGTCCACGCCACGGCGATCGGGCGAATCCTCGTGGACCACTTGGTAGTTGCGGTCGCGTAGGGCTTTGGTCTTCACCAGATCCTCCACCACGGCGCGGTTCTCCACTTCGCACAGCCCGAGTATGGCGAGCCCATGTGGATGAAGGTCTTTGCCCATTTCGGCGATCACCCGGGCATTGCGGTCCAGCTTGCGCCAATAGCGGGCACCGGTCCATTGCTTGCTACCCGAAGGCAAGAACTCGCGATCGTCCGTATCGGGCGAATCGATGGTGTCGTAAAGGTTCTCGATGTTGTAGAACCCGACGAGGGTGGGCACGAACTGCTTCTTGGTATCCTGCGCCCAAGAACGAAGCAGGAGGAATGAGCAGGCGAACAACAGGTAGGCACGAATTTTCATCGGGTGGCCGTGGGTAAAAGGACGCCGAATGTAAGGCGACCCATGTTGCCTGAAGGTTGCCAAAGGCTGTGCCAGATCATATGCGATGAGCGGAGGCACGGCTTGCACGAGCTTCCTGGCCTCACTCTGGAAAGCTCAGCGGGTTACGATCGTTGTACATCCGCAGGAAGCGGAAGAGCACTTCGGTGCTGTTGCGCTGTTTCTTGGGCAAGGCCCTGAACTCCTCGGAGAGCACACGGTCGTGCTGTAGCCCGGCATCGAGCCCGGAAGCGTTGAAGGGCAGGTAGCGCCCGGTGTTCATATCCAACAATTGTTGCACCAGCACCGTACGGTTGACGCCACCCATGGGGTATCCATACAAGTACGGGTCCCAGTCGCGGTAGGTCTGTTCCACCACGAGGTGGCAAAGTCTACCCATGAGGCCGATCCGATAGAAGCCGTTGGTGGTGCCGATGTACACCACATCGTTCTGGCAGAAACCCCAGATCGTACGCATATCCACCGTCTGGATAGCACCACTATCGGGTTGCCATTGCAACTTGCCGCTGACACGGCGCAGATCGGAAACGGGTGCGCCTTGGCCATCGCGCAACTGCGCCAGGGGCGCCGATGGCCGATTATTGCGAAAGGCGAGGAAATCGTTGTAGATGCCTTCGCGCAAGCCCATGCCAGCGAAGTAGTCGGTCTGTTGCGCCTGGGCACCTGACCAAACCAGCAGCAGAAGGAGCGACAGCAAGCGCATGATCAGGAAGTAGCCGCTGCGCGGATGATCGCCATCACCTCGTCCGGCGCTTGCACATGCACCCAGTGGCCAGCATAAGGAATGGTCTCGATGGTGCTGTTGGTGAACTGTTCCTTGATGGCCGGGATGTCTTCCCGCTGGATATATCCGCTTTGTCCACCACGCACGAAGACGGTGGGCACACGCACCTGTCCCGGCCCGATCGCCGCCAGGATAGCGGGCAGTTCGCGGTCGAGCAAGGGCACGTTCACGCGCCAGGCCAGCTGTTCCTCGGTCTTCCAATAGAGGTTCTTCATCAGGAACTGTACCACACCGGGTTCCTTCACCAAGGTGCTGATGTGGGCCTCCACCTCTTTGCGCGTACGACCGGGCGCTAGATCGGCGGTGCGCAGGGCTTCCACGATATGTGCTTGGTTGTTCTGGTGTTCAGCGGGGCCGATATCTATCACGATGAGCTGCTTCAACAATTCAGGCCACTGCTGCGCGAAGCTCATGGCGGTCTTCCCACCCATGGAATGGCCCACGAGCACCACATCGCGTAAGCCGAGCTTCACCAACAAGGCATGCACATCGGCGGCCATGAGCGGATAGGAGATCGCATCGGTATGGGGCGAACGGCCATGATCACGTAGATCCACCAGGAACACATCCACCGGTGGTGCGGCAGCGTCGGTTGGTTCAGCTAGTTCACGACCGATGCTTCCCCAGTTATCGCTGGTGCCGAAGAGGCCGTGGAGGATCACCACCGGCGTGGCGCCTTCAACTCCCTGTCTACGATAGAAGAGATCAACGGTGCTCATGAAAGACTTTTGCGATCCGCCCCTCCTTCTTTGGAAGAGGTGTGTTGGACCTGTGAAGTGGCGGAGGAGGTCAATTCACGCAGGTAGAGTTGCACGGTATTCTCCATACCGAAGGTGAGCGCGTCGCACACCAACGCATGGCCGATGGACACCTCCAGCAAGGCCGGCACCTGCGACTTGAAGTAGGCCAGGTTGGCGCGATCCAGATCGTGGCCCGCATTCAGGCCCAGGCCGAGCGATCGTGCTTTCTCCCCCGCTGCAACAAACGGCGCAATGGCCGCTTCACGGTCGTGGTGGTAATTGGCGGCGTACGGTTCTGTGTAGAGCTCGATGC
Organism: Bacteroidota bacterium; assembly: GCA_023428865.1. GTDB lineage: Bacteria > Bacteroidota > Bacteroidia > Flavobacteriales_F > PHOS-HE28 > PHOS-HE28. The sequence goes on from JAEYWT010000178.1 coordinate 11,040, forward strand.
GATCGGTGCCGGTATCTGC
>JAEYWT010000219.1 GCA_023428865.1 Bacteroidota bacterium
TCCGTTGGGGAGACCTTCGTATCACCGGTGCAGCGGATGAAGGTGGTGGGCATGGTAACCAACAAGAGAGGCAAGCAGCGGCAGGTTGGCGTATTGATGATGGAGGAACGCCAGGTAGACCCACAACGCAAAGCCTGGTTCTACCATGTGATGCCGAACGGTGGTCGTGTTGGTTTCGGGTTTTGATCAAGCGTTTTCGGCGGCGACACAGAAACGTCGGAGTTCGGTTACAACACGATCCAGATCCACCGACTCGAACGGATGTTTGGTATTGGGGAGGACCATGTACCCAGCACCCATCTTCTCGGCAAAGAGCCGGGTGCGTTCGGGATCTGCGCTCGTATCGTCACTACCCACCATACACATCACCGGAGAGGGGATCCGTTCTACCACAGCGTTGGTCAACCGTGGAGAGCGCGCTAGATCGGTCATCTGCACGGCGATGCCCCTTACCACCGCTTGCCAGTGTTCTTTGCCGTGCAACTGCGCGAGACGCGTGGCGAACGCGGGCACTTTCTTGGCCAATAGGTCCGGGTCGAGTTTGTTCAGTTCACGTTGCAAGCCTTCTTCCGTGAAGACGAGTATGGCACCCAAGGTGGTCACCGAGGCCACGCGGTGCGGAAAGCGTGCAGCGAACAACAAGGCTGCATAACCACCCATGCTATAGCCGAAAAGGTGGACACGTTCCATGGCATGGGAAACCATGTACTGCTCGATGTCATCCACGAAACGATCAAAGTCGAGGGGCTCTTGAGCACGAAGCCCATGACCACTGAAGGTGAAGGCAGCGGCATTATCGGGTACAAGGCGCTGCACCAAGTCATTCATTTGATCGGCTGTAGCAAGGGCGCCGTGGAGAAGCAGGATCGGGAGCATGCGACGAAGATCGTGTTCAACATTCTTAACGATACGGTTAGCCCGTGGCGAGTTACTTTGCGGTTGAACGCTAACTGTCTTCGGCAGCTTGCGTTGCGGACAAACTGGGATACGAACCATACCCGACACCGCACCAAGAATTGGAATGACACACCTCCCCAGTCTCATTGCCGACCTCGGCCTGATCCTATCGGTAGCTGCGGTGACCACCTTGGTCTTCAGGCGGATCAAACAGCCGTTGGTTCTGGGGTATATTCTGGCGGGCCTTCTGGTAGGGCCGCACATCGGGTACTTTCCGACGGTTGTGGATGAGAAGAGCATCACAACCTGGAGCGAGATCGGGGTCATCTTCCTGTTGTTCAGTCTCGGCTTGGAATTCAGTTTCAAGAAGTTGGTCGCTGTTGGCGGCACGGCAAGCGTAACAGCCATCGTTGAGGTGATCGGTATGCTGGCAGTGGGCTTCTTCGTAGGGCAAGCCATGGGCTGGAGTTTAATGGACAGCATCTTCCTGGGTGGCGTGCTTTCGATCTCTAGCACCACCATCATCATTCGAGCGTTCGAGGAACTGGGTGTGAAGACCCAGGGCTTCGCCAGTCTTGTATTCGGTGTGTTGGTGGTTGAGGACCTGGTGGCCATCTTATTGCTCGTGTTGTTGAGCACCTTGGCGATCAGCCAGCAATTCTCGGGGGGTGAACTCTTGTTCGAGATGGGCAAACTGGGCTTCTTCCTGGTGCTCTGGTTCCTGGGAGGGATCCTGTTGATCCCCTCGTTCCTGAACCGGGCGAAGAAATTGATGACGGATGAAACACTGTTGATCGTATCCGTTGCGCTATGCCTATCCATGGTGTACCTCGCAGTACAAGCCGGTTTCAGTGCGGCCTTGGGCGCATTCATCATGGGTTCCATCCTTGCGGAAACGGTAATGGCCGAACGGATCGAGCATACGGTGAAGCCCGTCAAGGACCTTTTCGCGGCGATCTTCTTCGTATCGGTGGGTATGTTGATAGACCCACGGATGCTACTCACGCATTGGTGGCCGGTGCTGGTGATCACCGTTGCCACCATCGTTGGCAAATTCCTGAGTTCGGGGGGGGGCGCGCTGCTTGCCGGCCAAAGTTTGAAACGTTCGGTACAAGCTGGACTAAGTCTGGCGCAGATCGGTGAATTCTCCTTCATCATCGCCACACTTGGCCTAACCTTGAAGGTAACGAGTTCATTCCTTTACCCCATTGCCGTAGCTGTCTCGGCCATCACCACGTTCACGACACCATACCTGATCAAAGCCTCGCCGGATGTAGCCACCTGGCTATCGCGCGTACTACCGAAAAGTTGGGTCGATGGACTCGAACGCTACAGCGCCCAGACCGGTCAGGTGAAAGTGACCAGTGATTGGAAGGTGCTCATGCGTGCCTATGCGCTCAACATCGTCGTATTCGCGGTGCTATCGTTGGCGGTGATCATCCTAGGATACAGGTTCCTACCCCGTGTATTCGGCGAGGGGATCGGTTGGTTCGATGGTGAACTGATCGCTGGTTTCGTGACCATGATCCTGGTGGTTCCCTTCATCTGGGCCATGTCGTTCCGGCGGATCAAACGGGAAGCCTACCAGCACCTGTGGTTGAACCGCAAGCAGCTACGTGGTCCCTTGGTGATCGTGGAATTGGCGCGGGTCTTGATCGCCGTGTTGATGTTGTCGATCCTGGTGAACCAATTCTTCAGTACGGGTTGGGCATTGATCCTGGCGATCTCGATCTTCTCCATAGCCATCGTGGTGTTCCGTCGGAAGCTACAGCAC
>JAEYWT010000275.1 GCA_023428865.1 Bacteroidota bacterium
GACCTGCGGTTCGAGAAGAAGATGCAACGCCCGGTGGCCGAGGTGATGACCCGTGAGCGCATCATCACCGCCCTGCCAGATACCACCATGGCCCAGGCCGAGGAGATCCTACAGGAGCACAAGATCGAGAAGCTCCCCGTGATCGATGCCGACCGCAAGTTGGTGGGCCTGATCACCTACAAGGACATCATCAAACTGAAGCAACGCCCTAATGCCTGCAAAGACCGTTTGGGTCGCCTGCGTGTGGCCGCTGCCGTAGGTGTTACACGAGACACCCTGGACCGCGCACAGGCATTGGTCGATGCTGGGGTGGATGCACTGGTGATCGACACCGCCCATGGTCACAGCCGAGGTGTGTTGGAGATGCTGCGCGAAGTGAAACAGCGTATGCCACAAGTGGATGTCATCGTAGGCAACGTGGCCACCGCCGAAGCAGCCTTGGCCCTGGTGGAAGCCGGTGCCGATGCAGTGAAAGTGGGCATCGGCCCCGGAAGCATCTGTACTACGCGGGTCATCGCCGGGGTAGGAGTGCCACAGCTCACCGCAGTGATGGACTGCGCCGTGGCGTTGGAAGGCACCGGCGTTCCGGTGATCGCCGATGGGGGTGTCCGCTACACCGGGGACATTGTCAAGGCCATGGCAGCCGGAGCAGGCACCGTCATGATCGGAAGCATGTTCGCCGGGGTGGAGGAAAGCCCCGGGGAAACCGTGATCTACGAAGGCCGCAGGTTCAAGACCTACCGGGGCATGGGTAGCATCGAAGCCATGCAACAGGGTAGTAAGGATCGCTACTTCCAGGATGCTGAGGACGATATCAAGAAGCTTGTGCCCGAAGGCATCAGTGGTCGCGTGCCATACAAAGGCAAACTGGCTGAAGTGGTCCACCAACTTGTAGGTGGTCTACGGGCTGGTATGGGCTATTGTGGCGCCAGTGATATGGAGGCCCTTAAACAGGCCCGTTTCATCCGGATCACTTCCGCTGGCGTGCGCGAAAGTCACCCGCACGATGTCCATATCACCCGGGAAGCCCCCAATTACAGCCATTTGTAGGCTGTTTTTCCTTCGATCAAATTAACGGCCTGACCTGCTGAGCGTTGCGGGCCTGAACGGTTACATTTGCCTCCCTTCAGCCGTGGCGCCATTCGCCTTGGCACATTTTGTACGTGAACATGGAACGTATCCATCGCAACCTCACCGCACTGCTGCTAGCAGTAGGCATGCTTCCTGTGGCCATGGCCCAGACCCAGTCCAACGATCCGGTGATCATGACCGTGGATGGCAAACCCGTATCGCGCAGCGAGTTCGAGGCCATTTACAAGAAGAACAACAAGGAGGCGCCTGTCACCAAGGAAGCGCTGGACGAATACCTCGACCTCTTCATCAACTACAAGCTGAAGGTGCGCGAAGCCGAAGCCTTGGGCATGGATACCATAGGCAAGTTCAAGAGCGAACTGGAAGGATACCGCAAGCAGCTCGCACGGCCCTACCTCATCGATCGCGAACTGAACGATGCGCTGATGAAGGAAGCCTACACACGCATGCAAGAAGAAATTCGTGCAGCGCACATCCTTGTTCAGTTGGATGCGGAAGCTGCACCAGAGGATACCATGATCGCGTGGAAACGCATCAACGCCTTGCGCGATCGGGTGTTGAAGGGAGAGGATTTCGCCTCTGTGGCCAAAGGCCCTGGAGGTTCCGATGACCCTAGCGCGGCCAAGAACGGTGGAGACCTGGGGTGGTTCAGCGCCTTGCAGATGGTTTACCCATTCGAGAGCGCAGCGTACAAGACCCAGGTGGGTGAAGTGAGCAAGCCGGTGCGTACCCGCTTCGGCTACCATATCATCAAAGTGGCCGATCGCCGCACCGCGCGTGGACAGGTGAAAGTGGCACATATCATGATGCGGAGCACCGACCAGGATGCGCCGGAAAAACAGGCAGCCACGGAAGAGCGGATCCGCGAAGTGCATGGCCAGATCGCCAGTGGCAAGCTCACCTTCGCCGATGCAGCCCTCAAATACAGCGAAGACGAAAGCTCCAACACCAAAGGCGGCGAACTGCCCATGTTCGGTACCGGCAAGATGATCGAGGAGTTCGAGGATGCCGCCTTCGGTCTACAGAAGGTGGACGATGTTTCCGCACCGATCAAGTCGCGCTACGGCTGGCACATCATCCGCCTGTTGGAGAAACAGCCCTTGGCCACCTACGAAGCTTCCAAAGCGGAGCTCAAGAACAAGATCTCGCGCGATAGCCGTGCGGAGATCACCCAGAAAGCCTTCATCGGTCGCCTGCGCCAGGAGTACGGTTACACACCGTATCCCAAGAACGTGAGCGCCGTGGTGGCCCTGGTGGATACGAACGTGTTCAAGAAGGGCACCTCGGTAAGTGATACACTGCTGCGGAAAGACTTCGTCGATGGCGCATTCACGCTGAAAGGGGTGAAGTACCGTCGTGAGCTGCTCGGTGCCATCAAAGAGGGCAAACTGCTCAACGTGAAGAGCCGGCAGTACGATGAGATGACGCAGACCATGGACGATTCCGTGGTGGTGCGCACCATCATGGAAGGCTGGTCCTACGATCGTAAGAAGGCGGAGAAGCTCACCAAGCCCGTGTTCACCTTCAAAGGAGGCACCTTCACCCAGAAGGACTTGCTGGACCATCTCGAAGCCCGTCAGCGGCGTGAGCGTGTGATCCCCTTGGCCACCTACGTGAACGAACGCTTCGAATCCGCTGCTGACGAGCGCATCATGGCCTACGAGGATGCGAACCTCGAAGACAAGTACAGCGACTTCCGCTTGTTGATGAAGGAGTATCGCGATGGTATCCTTCTCTTCGAACTCACCGACCAGAAGGTGTGGGGCAAGGCAGTTCGCGATACCGCAGGGCTTGAAGCCTTCCATGCAGCGCACAAGACCGACTTCATGTGGGATACCCGCTACGAAGGCGACCTCTACATCTGCAGCGATGCACAGGTGGCCAAGCAGGTGCGCAACCTGGTGGGCAAGGGCAAACGAGGTGCGGAGCTCACCACCATCGTGAACAAGACCAACCCGCTGGCCTTGACCATCGAGACAGGCCTCTTCACGGCTGAACAGAAGTCGTACTTGAAAGGGATCACCAAACCGGGGATCGGTCCGGACATCAAGTTCGACGATCGCGTGGTACTGGCCGACATCAAAGGTGTGCGCGCTCCAGAGCCGAAGACCTTGGAAGAAGCCCGTGGCCTGATCACCGCAGCCTACCAGGACGACCTGGAGAAGAACTGGATCAAGGAGTTGCGCGCCAAATACACGGTGAGTGTGGATCAAGACGTACTCCACTCCATCAAGTGATCACGAACCCGTGCACATTCCATGGCACCACTCATCCGGTGGTGCTTGCATGGTGTGCCATGTTCGCGTGTATCTCCTGTGCATCCGTTGATGACGGTCCCGACCGCCCCATCGCCAAAGCCTACGACCAAGTGCTCACCTGGACCGACCTGCGACAGGTGATCCCCCTGGAAGCAACAGCCACGGACAGTGCTGCCATGGCCGACCAGTTCATCGACGCGTGGTTGAAACAGCAAGCCATCCTGCACATGGCCGAGCTCAATCAACCAACCGAACGCCTCGACATGGAGGCCCAGTTGGAGGATTATAGGCGGTCGCTGGTCATCTTCAACTACGAGCAGGCGTTGGTGGATCAGAAGCTCGATACCGCCGTAAGCCAGGCGGAGTTGGAGCGGTACTACGCCGAACACCAAGCTAACTTCGAACTGAAGGAGACCATCGCCCGGGTGCGGTGGTTCAAAGTGAGCGAACCGGACAAGCGCGTACTTCGGAAGATGGAAGATCGTTTCCTACATGGTACCGTGGAGGACCTGCACGAACTGGAATTGTG
>JAEYWT010000344.1 GCA_023428865.1 Bacteroidota bacterium
CCACAAACCTACGGCCGGGGCTATGGTGGCATTACCCGCGAGGGTCGTGGAAAGTCTTGGCGAACACAACTGCTGGTCCGGACAGGCATTCGCTGCAGGCTGCGCGCTACTGAACACGCGGATGCTCACCTGCGAACTGGTCGGCGGCGTACAGGCACCGTTGTCGATGGTCCAGCGGAATACATTGGTTCCCTGGCCAAGGCCGGTAACCGTGGATGTAGGGCTATTCGGGGCGGAGATCACGCCCGTGCCACTAACCAAGGTCCACGTACCGATGGCAGGTGCTGTAGCTACGTTCGCAGCAAGCGTGGTCGTGCTGGTGGGTTGGCAGAGGTCCTGGTTGGGGCCAGCACTTGCCACCGGATGTCCCGGATCATAGGCACGCACCACTACGTCATCCGTAGCGGTACCGCACGTCTGGTAGTTCACCGTCCAACGGAACACATTATCGCCGGTGCTCAAGCCACTTACCGTGGAAGTTGGGCTATTCGGGGTAGCGAAGGTTCCCGTTCCACTGATGACGGACCATGACCCAGGAGCCTGCACGAACGGTTGTTCCGCAGCCATGGTGGTGGAAAAACCACAAACACTTTGGTCGGGTCCTGCTTGTGCTGGTGAAAGAGGCGGAGTGATGTTGATGAGGTAGCCTACCGTACCAAAACCATTCAGTACACAGGCATTGTCCTCTACCGATACCGTGAAGATCTGCTGGCCGATATCCGCCACGGTCGGCGTCCAACAGAACGTTCCCACTGGGCGTGGGCCGCCGGTGGTGGTGAAGGTCGCACCAGGAATGGCGTCGTTCCAGGTCATCGTAACGATCTGGGCGGCATCGGCATCCTCGGAATTCACATCGAAGCAGAAGTTCGTACCAGCGCATACGTTGTACACGAAATTGTTCGTGCCGTTGATGCCACTCGCCGTAGGGTTGTTGTTGTTGCAATTGATGATGGCGAACTGCAGATCGCGTGTGTACTGGCCGATCTGTACACCATTGCGGAACTCGCGTACAAGCACAGTTACCACGGCGAACTGCGCCACACTCGGCGTGAAGCGTATGGTACCAGTGGCCGGGTCGATCGTGACCGCGTTGGCACCTCCGGATGTGATCACCGGCTGGGTGAAAGTGTAGCCTGAATTGTAAGGAATGGTGGCACCGGCAGTACCGCGCGCAGGGGCGAGTTCGAAACGCAGGGAATCTCCGGCCAAGTCGGTTACGCCATGATTGTATACGATCGGCTGACCAACACATCCGAAGGGGATCGGGTCATTGATGAACCTTGGTGAACTGTTGCAAGGCGTTACCGTGTTGTTGAGTCGAGCGCTTAGGTAGAGATCACGACCACCTGGGTTGTTCAATGAGGTGATGGCATTGTTCCGGCAGCAGAGATCCCAGTCGATGATCCAATCCGTACCACAACCAGCCCAATTGGACAGGTCGATGATCGCGCTATAGCGGTGACGTTCCACACCATATGTACCGGCCGAACTATTGCAACGATCGATCGCTCCGGGGCAGATCGGGGTCACCACCTCGATGCTCTGCCGTACGAAACAAGCGTTGAAGTTCGCATTGCAGGTAGCCGAGCGCACATTGAATCGGAGATCTCCATTGTTGCAACTGGTAGGAGCACTCACCCCATTACAGTCCCGGAAGAAGCTCATGTTCACCCTGTACTGGTTGTTGCCAAGGCACTCGTAGGTGATATCACCACCCATGGCGTGGGTGGCTCGCGCATCGGTCTGCCAAAGCAGCAATGCGGCAAGCACCGGAACGATGTAACGTAGGGAAGAGACCGTTGCGGTCGCCATCCGGCGTACCACATTGAAAAGGCGTCGTTGTTCAGCCATGTACCGACCAGCTTATAGCGCACCTATCGCAGATGCAACCGGATCCAGCTAAGTGGTACGCGAGGGAGAGCACCCATTCACGTTGCCATGCTGTACACGGACCGCTCTACGATTCGAGGTGCCGCGCAAACCTAGACCTACAACTTTCAAGGTGAGTGCAGCTCAGTTCACACTTGTTAACAGCAGTATGTGAGGGTACACTGTTGGAGGGCTATCATATCAGTTGTGTGGCTGTTGGATCAGTACACCCTGAGCACTACGGCAGCCATGCGATCGACCTATGTTCGCACCCATGCTCGGCTGGTCGATCGCTTCGGTTTGCACTGCACTCGCAGCTCTTATCCTGATCGTTCGAGCGATCCGTCAACGCCGAATGCGCCCTTGGTGGATCGCTCTTTCCCTCATCGTACTGTCCCTTTGCTTCGCTACGGTGGTCTTCATGAACATGGGCAAAATAGCCTACTCCAGGTTGCGCGGATGGCTGGCACCACGAGACGGGATCGCGACCTACACCGCGCTATTCGGGACAGATGCTGAGAGCTGTGTTCAGGTCGTTCACCACCGCGATCAACTTATTCCGAAGATCGACACCGCCGTCAAACTCCGTGTTCGTACGTGTCCATTAGAAATGGAACGGATCCTCTCCCAGCTCGAATACAGCACCACGATAAGTTCACCTGTTCATGCATACCGGTACCACCACAACAACGAACCAGTGTTCAACCCGGCAAGCTTGGATGATAGTGTGATCACGCATTACCGGGAAATACGCCCCGGAAGGAACTGGCGTTGGATCCACACCAACCGGGAAAAAACCGACGCCATCATCATCGATGTGCTCGACTAGTTGACCGTGCAGGTTTTCCATGGCTCGTTGACGGATCACCGCGCCAGAAGGATCGAATGACCTTGCTTGCGGCCATCCGAAGTTACCTCGAGGAAATACAGCCCATTGGTCATTTCGGCTAACTGTAGCTCAGCAGTATTCATGGAAGATCGACCGCGAACCGGCACCGTTCTTCCAAGGGCATCGCGAAGCACCACTTCATCGATCCGGGGCACCCCGGGCCATTCCAAACGTACGATGGCCGACGCTTGGTCCATGAGCACCACCAAGGGTGCATGATCCATCATTTCATCCATCCCGACCGAGCCCAGGTCACCATTGAATCGCAACACTACTGTACCACCGCTCTCACCAACGAACGACCCGAGCGCAACGATGTCTCCATCGGGAGCCATCGCAAGGCCACGAGCATTGTCCTGATCGAAGTCATTGGGACCAAGGTCGGTTATAACAGTGCCGATGGTATGTGGTGCTCCATCCGCGGTGAACCAACTGACCGCATGATCGAGTTCTCCTGCAACAGCGTTGAAACGACCCCACGATACGAGGAAGCGTCCATCAGGATATAGAATCGGGTTAGAAAGCCGGGTGGAGATATTGATCCCTCCAGGGGAGAAAAGGGAAAGACCATTGTTTCCAAATGATGGATCGGGTGATCCGTTCGGGAGTAGTTGCGCACACTGGATAGAGAATGGTGTCGTGGGGCGCCAGGTGACCACCAGGATACGACCATCCGGACGGATGCAAAGACCTGATGTACGCCACGCATCGGTGCCAGCTGGTGACGCGGCAACTCCCGCTGTACCAAAGCCTGGATCGAATTGACCATTCATAAGTACGGCCGCTACTTTGCCAACACCAACAGAACCTGCTCCGAGCGCGGCACCATCCGCTCTGAACGCGAGCCCACCGATCGAATTGCCCGAGTTGCCACCGTATAAGTCGCAACGCACACCGGTGCCATTGAACGATGCATCGAGTTGGCCCGTAGCGGTCAAACGGGCCATACACGCCGGCGCGTTGGAAGGTGGTCCACTGTGGATGTGCCCATAGATACCGCCATCGGGAGTCACGGCCACACCGATGACATAGTCGGTATTCGTGCTTTGTGCGATCACACGCTCGCCGTTGGTCCCAAAGCTGTTGTCAATGGAACCATCTGCGTTCAAGCGTCCGAACCAGGCATCCTGGCTAGAGGTGATCGCAGTAGTTCCTCTGGCACCGCCAAGAAGGATCTGTCCATCCGGCTGTAGCGCCACGCAGTTGATCTGCAAGGTCCCATTCGAAGGAGCCCACGAAACGATGCCCCCATCACCGAAACTCGTGTCCAGATCCCCTCCTGGTGTCAAACGGGCCACAAAG
>JAEYWT010000378.1 GCA_023428865.1 Bacteroidota bacterium
ATAGGGTGCTGAGGATGGCCCTTACCGTTAGGTGTTGCGCCCAGGTGTAGATCCGGTATTCGGTGCGCGCGGTGAAGTTGATCACCAGCCCCAGATCATCGGTTACGCCGAAGGCCAGCGGTCTACCGCCACTGAAGGCCATGGCCACATGGGAAAGGCCGGGCAATGATGCATAGGTGTGGCGCTGTGGCCGGTACTCATCCATGGCTTCGTGTACGGCGCCCAGATCACCACCTTTCAGCGTACGGTGTGGAGCATCCTGGCGGTGCAGTTCCCAAGCCAGGGCGTTGGCTTTGGCAGATGAGTAGGCCCCAGGCGGCACGCGCTTGTACACATGGATGCTATCCAACTGTTGTGCGGAAAGCACCGTGGCACAGAACAGAACGAAAAGGACCGCGACCAAACGCATGGGGCAAAGGTACCGGTGCGGAGCAGGCAGGTGTTGCGTGAGCGATCGCAACGAAAACCCCGCAAGCGAGGGAGGAACGACCGAGTGCGGAGTTGAAGTGAAGAGCGCGACCCGCGCGGGGGACCTGTGCATGGCGAGGGGCACGCCCAAATTCTAATACAGCATCCAGAACCAATTTCTCTTGTGTTCGAACCCATGCGCGACCAACGTGTACCGGCAAGTACCTGCCTAGCTTCGCACACCGATGAAGAAACTGTACAGCCTACTCCTTCTTGTTGCACTCCATACCGGCCTACTCGCCCAATGGACCTTGGTTACGCCGATCAAGAACACCAGCGAATTCGAGGACCTGGTGATGGTGAACGATCTGGTGGGCTACGCGGCTGATCGCCCATCGGGAACGATCCTGGCCACCGAGGATGGAGGCAACACCTGGCAGCGTAGGCAACACGTATTGGGCAACAATCCGCTCGCGATCCACATGTGGGACGAACAGCGCGGGATCATCGTTGGGAACAGTGGGAGCACACTGCGCACCACGGACGGATTCCGCACAGCGCTCGGGGCATCGAACCCGACGTACGGCCACTTGAATTGTGTATTCTTCTTGAACGATACACTCGGCTGGGTGGGCACGCAAAGCGGCAAGATCTACCGCAGCACCGATGCGGGCGTTTCTTGGACTTTGATGGCGAGTGGACAGAGCACGAGCAACTACTTCACCGCGATCCAATTCGTGGACGAGAACGTGGGCTATGCGAGTTGCTACGGTGGCGGTAAAGTACTGAAGAGCGTTGACGGCGGACTGACCTGGTCCAGCATCGCACCGGAGCCGTTGGTCTTCATCCGCGATCTACATTTCAGCGATGCCATGACCGGTGTGGCGGTGGGCCATGCGGGCCATGTGATCCGCACCACGGACGGCGGCGCTTCGTGGACTTTCATGCCGAGCAATACGACCTACAACATGGTCTCGCTAAGCGTGCAAGGCAACCGCATGGTGGCCTGTGGCTGGTGGGGCCGTGTGATCCACAGCTCCAACGGCGGCTTGACGTGGACGGAGCAAACGATCGGATCCGAACACATGAGCGTGTCCCTTACCCCAAGTGGTTTCGGCTTGATGGGCGGCATCGGCAAGATCTACCGCACCACCAACTTCGGCACCAACTGGGCGCTATTCAAGGACGGGACCTCGTCTGGCACCATCGAGAAGATCAGCTTCGCGAACGATAGTGTGGGCGTGGCGGGCAATGGCTTGCGCACCACCGATCGTGGTCTTACGTGGCTGGCCGCACCAAGCGGTGGGCTGGGCGTACACATCAACCCTGACGGCAGTGGTAGTCGTGGCGGTGGCAGTGGTTCGTTTGCAAGTACGGTGGATATGTTCGAGACGAGCGTGTCCCGGATCGGGCCCAGCATGGCCATCCGCTGTACTTGGAGCCTGAACGCCAGTACGCACTTCGTGGGCGGCGGCCACGTGAACGGCGGCATCTACCGCACCACGGACAATGGGTTCAACTGGACGCGCGTATTGGACCAAGGCAACATCATCATCAACGACCTGTGGTTCGTGAACGATACGCTGGGCTTCGCCGTGGGCGAGGATGGCAACAGCCACCGCACCGTGGATGGTGGCACGACCTGGGAGAACACCCCTGCCTACGGAGGGTACACCGTTTTCTTCTTTGACGAGCTGTATGGCTGGACCAAGAACCGGCGCACCACCGATGGCGGAGTGACATGGACCTCCATAGGCGGCACTCCGCAAAGTTGCAAGAGCATCTTCTTCACCAGCCGCGACACGGGTTATGCTGTTTCTACCAGCGGGCAGGTGGAGCGCTCCGTGGATGGTGGCCAGGAATGGGACTTCTTCATGGCGCCTCCGCCGTTCGGTGGCATCAACGACGCAGCGTATGTGGATGGCCGCATCGTGCTCGCAGGCAGCTTCGGCGACATTTACCTGAGCGAACGCATCGGTTGCAGCAGCACACCGTGGGTACCCGAGGTGTTGGTGGACGGCACCTCGCTTTGCACACCCATCGGTGGCATCATTCAATGGTATCGCAACATGGTACCCATTGAAGGCGGCACCGTGGAATGTATCACCGCGCAGACCGGCGGCACCTACCATGTGATCGTCACCGATGCACTACAATGCACCAGCGCGCCATCTGAACCGGTGCAGATCGTGATCACCGGCATGGATGGAAGTGTAGAGGAAAATGGAACACGCCTCTTTCCGAACCCGACGAATGGTCAGCTGCGGATCGAACCTAACGGTGAGGTGAACGCTATGTTGACCTTGTTCGATTTACACGGTCGACTGATACTCAGCAAACGGATCACGAACGGCACCAACATGGATATTTCGGCTTTGGAACCGGGTGTTTACACGGCCCGGATAACCATGGAAGATCGCTCGGAGACGCTGCGGATCGTAAAAGAATGACCGCCCATCTGACCGGTTACCGAAAAGCTGCTTGCATTTAGCGCGGTTCTGTGCAACTTCGTGCCTGCCCGGCGAACCAACTGGCCGGCCATTACGATCATGAAGCGTACGGTACGTGCACCCGAGGATAAATCGACCGGCACCCCTTTCACCCCAGGCGTTGAAGCAGGCGGTTTCATTTTCATCAGCGGCCAGATCTGCCAAGTGTTCAACGCAGTCACCCTGCGCAAGGACAACATCACCGAGGAGACCACCCAGGTGATGGAGAATCTCGGTGGCGTGCTGAAGGGCGCCGGACTGGGCTACGAGCACTTGGTGAAGTGTACCATCTACATCACCAACCTGCAGTACTACGCTGAAGTAACGCGCGTGTACCAGACCTATTTCACGCAAGGCGATCCACCCGCACGGGAGACCATCGGTGTGAAGGACCTTCCGCGCGGCGTGAACGTGATGATCAGCGCGATCGCCTTCCGCGGCTGAACCTTGTACACTCTCAGTCCTTGAACAGCAACTGTAACTGCGTTAGGGCAGCCAGTTCGCTCTTATTGGTGTGACCGTACGCATCGGTGATGGCCGATGCCGTTTCCAGTACCATACGCTTCAGCCCTTGATCGAAGTGCGGTGCATGCTCGCGGTACGCATCCGTGAAACGCTGGAATGCTTGCTGGGCATCCAGCTTATTGTCGCGCGCATAGTCGAAGCTCATGGTGATGTACTCCGCCGCGTCCACACCGAACTCATCGCGGCTGGACTCCAGAGGCATCCATTGCTCCTTCACCAACTTCTTCAACGTATCCACTTCAACGTTGCGCACCTGCCCATCGCCGGCGGCCACACTATAGAAGAGGAAGCCCAAGTTGGTGTAGATGTCCACGTAGGTTTCTGCTGTGCTCATGCCTCAAACTTACCTTCACCAAAAGGCGAATGGCTGACGATCGTCAGTTCTTCGCGGTATACAGACCTCGACCCATGATGGAACTCACCACCTACCTCCTCCTCTTCCGCGGTGTTGGCGGTGGCACCAAACTACCCGTCGGCCCACTCAAGGAAGCCTTGACGAAAGCGGGATTCAAGAACGCCACCACCTACATCAACAGCGGCAACGCGTTGGTGCGCAGCGCTTGGTCGCGCGAGGAGACCATCGCCAAGGTGGCGGAGATCTGCCGCAAGAAGTTCGGCTTCGATAAGCCCATCTTCGCACCTACGGCGGCAGAATGGGCAGCGGTGATCGCCAACGATCCGTTCCCGCACAAGGCTGAAGGCAAGCAGGTGCATGCCGCACTGCTTGCGGAGAAGCCGAAGCCGGAAGCGTTGAAAGCACTGCGCGCACTCGCCGTGGGTGATGAAGCGATCGAAGTGGTGAAGGGCGTCTGCTACCTGCATACACCGCACGGCTTCGGCACAAGCAAGCTCGCGGAGAAATTCGACAAGGGCATCGGCGTGGTGAACACCGCACGCAATTGGAACACCGTACTGAAGATGCACGAGCTGGCGCAGGCGATCGAGGCGAAGTGACCGTACTCGAACTCCGGGTAACCACTTACCCGCAGGTAAGCTGCGCGGCTTCCGCTATCCACCGCCGGACCTTTGCAGTGCCGATCGAAAGGCACAACGCATGATCACCCGCACCATCGCCAACGTCACTTCCGCACCCTTGCAACCGGGCTTTCTGGGCGAAGGGCATCTTGCCGCCGCCGTGGTGGATGGCCGCGACTTCCAACACAGCGATCCGTTCATCATGCTCATGGACGATCGCCTGGACCTGCCCGGCGGCGAACCCGTGGGCGGACCGCATCCGCATGCCGGTTTCGAGACCGCCACCTTCGTGCTACAAGGCAGCGGCGAACATTGGCCCACCGGCAGCTACGAGCTGATGACCGCCGGCAAGGGCATTGTGCATACCGAAGAGATCAGCGAACCCACGAACGTGCGCATCCTGCAACTGTGGATGGCGCTTCCGCCGGAACAACGGTGGGCCGAGCCGCGTTGGCAGCGGATCACGTTGGACAAGGTGCCCACGCACCGCAGTGACGGTGCCGAAGTGCGTGTCTACAGCGGCAGCAGTCACGGGCTCACTTCACCGATCCAGAACCACACACCGTTCACCCTGCTCGATGTACACCTGCGCGCTGGAGCGAGCATCACGCTGGAAGTGCCCGCTTCCTACAACGGATTCCTGCTGACGATCGAAGGTTCGGTGGATGCAGGTGGTACGCCGCTCGAGGTCGACCGAACCGGCTGGCTGGACAGACCCGAAGGCGATGGCAACAGCATGATCATGCTTCATGCCGCGACGGATGCACGTGTCCTGCTGTACGCTGGCCGACCGCACGGCGTACCGATCGTATCACACGGTCCGTTCATCGGCGATACACAGGCCGACATCATGCGGCTGTACCAGGAATACCGCCAGGGGAAGATGCCTCACTTGAACGACCTATCACCGGACCGGAAGGTGCAGTACGATCGCGTGCGTTCTTAGCTCGTTGGCGTGTTGATCGATCTCATCCACGCTCCATCAACCGGGCGAGGTTGTCCAGAGCCATGCGTCTGCCGTCCTCGTTGTCGGAAGGCTTGATGCCTGCGGGGATCCCATCGCACCGAATGGTCACTGTGGTACCACCAGCGGCGTCGGTGAGGTCCGTGGTCATGCGCATCTCACCGGAAAAACGGGGATCAGGTGAACTGAAGCGGATGAGTTCCACCACGCGCTCGTTCTCCACCACTTCCGCGAAGCGTCCCTCGAACGTATCCGTGTTCGATGTGGACTTGCCGAGCCCTTCATCGCCCGGCTCGGTGTAGGTCAGCGACATGCGATAGGCACCGCCTTCACGCGCATCGAAGGCATGCACTTCGGCACGCATGCCTTCCGGGAAACGCCAGCGGACGAGCTGTTGCGGATCGATGAGCGCGCGGTAGACCACGGCGCGCGGCGCGGCGATGGAGCGGGAAACGGTAGTGCTGGAAGCCGGCATCCCGTGAAGGTAGTGCGGTTGGCTGCTCCGACCGGGCGGCCCGCTATCCATCAGTTGGCCGCCGCAGCTTCCTGGCCGTCAGCGATCTTCTTGGTCGCCTCTTGCTGATCCCCACGATCGGCCTGCAGCGCCTCCGTATCGTCCTCGGACCTCAACACTACACTGAGCGAAATGGGAAAGTGGTCGGACCCCACGTTCCGTTCCACGCGCATATCCACCAAGCGGAAATGACCGCTCACGAAGAAATGATCCAAGGGCCAGCGCGCGAACGGATACTTCGCATGGAAGGTGCTGAACATGCCACGACCGCGACGCGGATCGAGCAACCCCGAGATGCGCAGGAA
>JAEYWT010000412.1 GCA_023428865.1 Bacteroidota bacterium
CCTTTACGCCATCGCGGCTGAAATTCTGGAAAACACCCGAGACCACGAAGGACTTGCCTTTCAATTTATCCCCCACCGGTTGTGCGGCGCTCAGATCCACCTCCAACTGAAGACCCTTTTCCTTCAACCTGTCTACGATGTGTCGGTTACCTTCAACGGCGAAGAAATCGATGATACTGTCGGCGATCACACCTCCTACTTCATCCAAGGCGATCAGCTCTTCGCGGCTCATGGTGCGCAATCTATCCAGGCTGCCAACAGCACGGGCGATCTTCTTGGCGACCGTTTCTCCCACATGGCGTATGCCGATGGCGAACAGCACCTGCTCGAAGGGGATCCGTTTGCTGGCCTCGATACCGTCGATCACCTGGTTGGCGCTCTTGGCACCCCAGCCCTTACCGAGCGCCAACAAGCGCTCTGCGCTCAGATCATAGAGATCGGCCACGTTACGGACCAAGCCTTCGCGCACCAGTTCTCCAACGGTTTCGCCGCCCAATCCATCAATGGCCATCATCTTGCGGCCAACGAAATGCTCTATGCGGCCAGTGATCTGTGGTGGGCAAGCGTGCTCGTTGGGGCAGTAGTGCTGGGCCTCCCCGTCGTAGCGTACCAACGGTGTCCCGCATTCCGGACACTGGTGGGGGAACACAACGGGTGCGGCATGCAGCTCGCGTTGTTCCAATACCACTTCTACGATCTTGGGGATGATTTCTCCACCCTTTTCAACCTTTACGCGGTCACCGATATGCAGGTCGAGTTTCGCGATCTGGTCCGCGTTGTGCAAGGAGGCACGCTTCACTGTAGTGCCCGCCAAAAGCACCGGTTGCAGATTGGCCACCGGCGTTACTGCTCCCGTTCGACCTACCTGGTAGGTGACTTCGTTCAACCGCGTGATGGCCTGCTCTGCTTTGAACTTGTAGGCAATGGCCCATCGTGGACTCTTCGCCGTCATACCCAGTTCTTCCTGGATACGCCGATCATCCACCTTGATCACGATGCCGTCGATGTCCATCTCCAACGCATGCCGTGCCTTGTCCCAATAATCGATGAAGGCCATGATGCCATCGGCGTTGTTGGTACGTTCAATGAACCGGCGCTTGGGATCGGGTGTCTTGAAGCCCCATGTGGCCGCCGCCAAAATGTTCTCGTAGTGGCTGGTTGAAGGCAGTTCGGGACCTTGCAGGGTGTAGATGAAATTGCTCAAGCCACGCTTCGCCACATCCTTCGGGTCCTGTTGTTTCAGCGATCCGGCGGCGGTATTGCGTGGATTGGCGTAAAGCTCCTCGCCGTTGCGTTCGCGTTCGGCATTGATCTTTTCGAACTGTGTACGCATGAAGAGGATCTCTCCCCGCGCCTCGAATTCCTTGGGATACTGGCCTCGCAAGCGCAGTGGAATGCTACGTACTGTGCGGACGTTGTTGGTGATATCGTCGCCCTTCTCACCATCGCCACGTGTCACACCCCGCACGAGTTCACCATCCACGTAGCTGAGGCTAATGGCCACACCATCGTATTTCAGTTCCATGGAATAGGTTGTACGGCCGATCTCTCGTTCCACTCGTGCAACGAATTCAGCCACCTCTTCCGGGCTGTACGAGTTGCTCAACGATAGCATGGGGTACTTGTGCGGCACCACTGGAAAGCTCCGAGAGATGTCGCCACCGACGCGTTGTGTGGGGCTATTGGGCGAAGCGAACTCCGGCCATTGCTGCTCCATCGCTTCGAGCTCCTTCAACAGGAAGTCGAACTGTTGATCGCTGATGATCGGCTCGGCTAATACATAGTACCGGTGGTTGTGCTCTTCCAGTTCCTTGGAGAGTGCGGCTATCCTTGCCTGTGCGATGTCGCGTTCAGAGGTCATCACGAAGTCTTTTGCGGACGCGTTTCACCACCTCACCGAAGCGCAATCCGACCTTGAAGTAATAGGTGAAGTCGCTCAATTTCTGCGTGGCAGCAGGGTCGGCGGCCAATACGTAACGGTACCCTGCACCGGCACCCACGAAAACGAACCAGAACACGTTGTAGTCCGCATGCAAGGTGGCTTCTATGGGCACCAGCTCATTCACCCCGTATGCGATCTCCTTACCGTTGGTGGTGTCGCGGTAGCTGGTGCGGTAGTTGCCCAGGCCGAAGGCAATGGGGATACCGGCTTGCCAACGCTTGGTGTCGATCAGGAGGCGCTCGTAGGTTAGGGCTGCGTAACTGAAGCGTGTATAGAATTCCCGCTCGCCCAGTTCGCCAAGGTCCACGGCTGGCTGGATGTAAGGATCTCCAAGACCATAGAAACCGACCGCGATCATATCCCGCCGACGCTGGACACCCAGACTTACGCCATTGAAGCTGACCGAAGCATCGTTCACCCAGGTTCGGCGCGCATCGAAGTTGAGCACCACCTTGAACGCCGCCTTGGCCTTGGTGCTATCCTGTTGTGCCCGTACCGGGAGGCACGATACACACAAGAGGATGAGCAAGGCCAGGTGCTTCATCGGATGGCGTGGATGAAACGAGGTGAACCACTGAGGTCGTTCAACAAGCGGACACTACTGTACCCTAACGTGGTGAGCAGCTCCGCCACGGCTGCGGCGTATCGGTAATGGCCCTCGAACCATAATTCGCCACCGGGCATCAAAGCCTGTAACGCGCGTTGGCCGATCACACGATAGAACAACAATGAGTCGTGGTCGTCCACGAAGAGCGCTAGGTGTGGATCGTGATCGCACACATGTGGTTCCAAGCTGTCGTATTCGGCACGTGGCACGTAGGGCGGGTTGCTTACGACCAGGTCCAGGTCACAGGGCATTACAACGTTCTGATCGAGGACATCGCCATGCAACCATTCCACCGAAAGACCCAGTGCGGTACCGTTCCGTTGGGCTACGGCCAAGGCCTCAAGTGAAACATCCATGCCGGTGACCATGGCCTGTACACGGTGGTTTTTCAACGCCAGCGCGATGCATCCACTACCCGTACCGATATCCAACACACGGGAGAATGGACGACCACCTCGTAGGATCATATCCACCAGCTCTTCGGTCTCCGGCCGTGGAATGAGCACACCGGGTGCCACCTCCAGTTCCATGCCCATGAACCAGGTGTGGCCCAGCACGTATTGCAGTGGTTCGCCAGTGCGCAGACGGGTGAGCGGAGTGTACACCTTCAGCAGTTCCGATTCGCTGAGCGCTGTCGTGCGCTGCGCGTCCAGTT
>JAEYWT010000017.1 GCA_023428865.1 Bacteroidota bacterium
CAACAAGGAAGTACCACCGAAGAACTGTGCGAAGCCCTGCTTGATCCCGAACATACCAGCGAAGGCAGGTAGGATCGCGACCAGACCCAGGAAGATAGCTCCTGGCAAGGTGATGCGTGACAACAGATCATCGATGTGTCCAGCTGTGCTCTTACCGGGCTTCACACCAGGGATGAAGCCACCGTTGCGCTTCATGTCATCCGCCAATTGATTCGGGTTCACCGTGATCGCCGTGTAGAAGTAGGTGAAAGCCACTACCATCAGGAACAGCATCAGGTTGTAGAACATACCCTGACTATTTGCGATGCTCACCAACCAATTGGGTGGTGTTTCAAAGGCCTGTGCCAGGTACATCGGGATCAGTACGATCGCCTGTGCGAAGATGATCGGCATAACACCTGCAGCGTTCACCTTCAGGGGGATGTAGTTACGCACGCCACCATACTGCTTGTTGCCTTGCACGCGCTTGGCGAACTGCACCGGGATACGGCGTGTGCCTTGTACGAGCAGAATGCAACCTGCGATGATGAGCACCCAGATCACCACTTCAACCAGCAACAGTACCAGACCGCCGCCACCTGGACCCATGCGGCCAACCACCTCTTGCGCGAAGGCTTGCGGGAATTGTGCCAGGATACCGATCATGATGATGAGCGAGATACCGTTACCCAAGCCACGCTCGGTGATACGCTCGCCCAACCACATCACGAACAAGGTGCTGCTGGTCAAGATCACGATGCTGGTGAAGAGCCAGAACTGGCCTTCCGGACGTGCCGCTGCATCGATGGTAGCGTAGATGTAGCTCGGTGCTTGGAACACGCAGATCAGAATGGTGAGATAGCGCGTCCACTGATTGATCTTGCGCCGACCGCTCTCCTCGCGCTGCATCTTCTGCACCGTGGGTACGGCGATACCGGCCAGCTGCATGATGATGGATGCGGAGATGTACGGCATGATACCCAGGGCGAAGATGCTCGCACGGGTAAAGGCACCACCGGTGAAGATCGAAAGGATCTCCACGATACCACCTCCACCGCTCGCGCCCGATGCGGCCAACCGCGCGCTGTCCACGCCGGGCAGCACGATGAAGCTGCCGATGCGGTACACCAGCAGCAAACCCAGCGTGATGAGGATGCGGTTACGCAGCTCATCGATGCGCCAGATGTTCTTGATCGTGTCGATCAGGTTCTTCATGCCTTCTCAGCTACGGTCACGATGGTCTCGGTCTTTCCTCCCTTGGCTTCGATCGCCGCCTTCGCCGTAGCGCTGAACGCATGGGCGGTGATGTTGAGGGCGCTCTTGATCTCGCCACGGCCCAACACCTTCAGCTTGTCGTTCTTGGCGATCAAACCGTTGTTGTAAAGCACTTCTGGCGTGATGGCCGAGAGTTTCTTGGCTTCGGCAAGGGTCTGGATCGCGTCCAAGTTGATGCCCTTGTACTCCACACGCGTGGGGTTGGTGAAGCCGAACTTCGGCAGGCGACGCGTCAAGGTCGTTTGGCCACCTTCGAAACCACGCTTGTGGTTGTAGCCAGCCTGGGCCTTCTGGCCCTTGTGACCTTTCGTGGAGGTGCCACCACGACCGCTGCCTTGGCCGCGACCGATGCGTTTCTCCTTCTTCGTGGCCCCTTCAGCGGGCTTCAATTTGCTCAAGTCCATGGTCTTGCTCTTCTAAAAGGTTCAGGCCTCCTTCACGCTCACCAGGTGGTTCACTTTCTGCACCATGCCGCGGATCTGCGGTGTGCCGTCAACGACGACCGCCTTTCCGATACGGCCAAGGCCGAGGGCTTTCAGGGTGTCCTTCTGACGCTTGGGGCACTTGATCTGGCTGTGCACCTGGGTGATGGTCAACTTGCTCATTGTCGTTCCCGCCGATCGCTCAGCGGATCCTGTTTATCCGTTGAATACGCGTTCCAATTTGATGCCTCGTTGGCGGGATACAGCGTTCGCATCGCGCATGCTCACGAGGGCTTCGATCGTGGCCTTCACCACGTTGTGCGGGTTACTGCTGCCCTTGCTCTTGGCCAGTACGTCGGTCACACCAACGCTCTCCAGTACGGCACGCATGGCACCACCGGCGATAACGCCTGTACCGTGCGCTGCTGGCTTCAGGAATACCTGAGCACCGGCGTACTTGCCTTCCTGTGGGTGTGGGATCGTGCCTTTCAGCACGGGCACCTTCACTAGGTTCTTCTTTGCGTCGTCGATGCCTTTGGCGATCGCCTCCTGCACTTCCTTCGCTTTGCCCAGGCCATGGCCTACCACACCGTTCTCGTTCCCCACCACCACGATGGCGGCGAAGGTGAACGTGCGACCACCCTTGGTCACTTTGGTCACGCGGTTCAATGCTACGAGCTTATCCTTCAGCTCGAGATCGCTGCTCTTGACCTTCTTCGTGTTCGTCGATTCAGACATGTGTTCGGTGTGATCAGAAATTGAGGCCTGCTTCGCGGGCTGCTTCGGCCAGTGCTTTCACACGGCCATGGTAGAGGTATCCACTGCGATCGAACACCACCATTTCGATACCGGCCGCTTTGGCCTTCTCGGCGATGGCGGTACCCACGAGCTTCGCTTGCTCGATCTTGGGTACGCTCGATGCCTTCTTGTCCTTCAAGCTCGATACGCTCACCAGCGTGCGGCCGGCTTCGTCGTCGATGATCTGGGCGTACATGCCCGTGTTGCTGCGGAAGACGGACAGGCGCGGACGCTCTGTGGTGCCCTGTACGTTCTTGCGCACACGGGTCTTGATCTTCAGGCGGCGGTTGATGCGGTCGAATGCCATGGTCGTTCTTATTTACCAGCTGCTTTACCGGCCTTGCGACGCACGACTTCGCCCACGAAACGTACACCCTTGCCTTTGTAAGGCTCAGGCTTGCGCAGGCTGCGCAGCTTGGCGGCCACCTGGCCGATGAGTTGCTTGTCCGCGCTCTCGAGGCGGATGATCGGGTTCTTACCTTTTTCCTGCGCAGCGCTCACCTTGATCTGCGTAGGCAGGTCCAGGGTGATGGTGTGCGAGAAACCGAGGGAGAGGTTCAGTTGCTGACCCTTGGTGGTGGCGCGGTAACCCACACCCACCAACTCCTGCTCGATCACGAAACCTTCCGCGGCTCCTTTCACCATGTTGGCGATGAGGGCACGGTACAGACCATGCTTCGCGCGGTGCGGCTTGGCATCGCTCGGGCGTTCCACGATGATCTCGGCTCCCTCCTGCTTCAGGCGGATATCCGGATCAACGGCTTGCTCCAAGGTGCCCTTCGGACCCTTCACGGTCACCAGGTTCTTGTCGCTGATCGTCACCTGCACCCCACTGGGTACATCGATCGGTGCTTTTCCTATGCGTGACATCTTCTTCGGGGCTTAGCTCACGTAGCACAATACTTCACCACCCACGTTCAGCGTGCGTGCCTCCTTGTCGGTGACAACACCCTTGCTGGTGGAGATGATGGCCACGCCGAGGCCGTTCAACACGCGGGGCAGGTCGCCGGCGTGGGCGTATTGACGCAGTCCGGGAGAGCTCACGCGGGTGAGTTCCTTGATCGCGCTCTGGCGCGTCTGCTGGTTGTACTTCAAGGCGATCTTGATCACTCCTTGTTTGCCGTCATCTTCGGCTTTCCACGACAGGATGTAGCCCTTGTCGTAAAGAATGCGCGTGATGTCCTTCTTCAGGTTGCTCGCTGGCACCTCCACCACCTTCTTGCGCGCCTGGATGGCGTTGCGCAAGCGGGTCAGGTAATCGGCTATCGGATCGGTCGTCATTGTCTTTGTTTGGTTGGTGCGCGGAAAGCCGCGTCCTTAACGTTCTTACCAGCTTCCCTTGGTCACCCCGGGGATCTTGCCCTCCAGCGCCATGTTGCGGAACATGTTACGCGAGATACCGAACAAGCGCATGTAGCCGCGTGGACGGCCCGTGAGCTGGCACCGGTTGTGCATACGCACCTTGCTGCCGTTCACAGGAAGCTTCTGCAAGCCCTCCCAATCACCGGCGGCTTTGAGCTTGGCACGCTTGGCTGCGTACTTCTCCACCATCTTGGCGCGCTTGCGTTCGCGTGCCTTCATGCTTTCCTTGGCCATGGTCGTTCGGTCGGGTTATTTCTTGTCCTTGTCTGCGAATGGGAATCCGAATGCGGTGAGCAGTGCTTTCGCCTCCTCGTCCGTCTTGGCAGTGGTCACGAACGTGATGTCCATACCCTGCAAACGCGTTACTTTATCGATGTCGATCTCCGGGAAGATGATCTGCTCCTTCACACCCATGGTGAAGTTACCCATGCCATCGAAACCCTTGGCAGGAACGCCGCGGAAGTCACGGGTACGGGGCAGGCTCACAGCGATCAACCGATCGAGGAATTCGTACATCTTGTCGCCACGCAACGTCACCCGTGCGCCGATGGGCATGCCCTTACGCAGTTTGAAGTTGCTGATGTCCTTGCGGGATACCGTTTGCACGGCCTTCTGACCTGCGATGGCGGTCATCTCCACGATCGCGTTCTCCACGATCTTCTTGTCGCCCACTGCGCTGCCCAAGCCCTGGTTCAGGCTGATCTTGGTGATCTTGGGCCCTTGCATGGAGCTGGTGTAGCCGAACTGCTTCTGCAGCGCCGGAGCCACCTAATTCACGTATTAGGCACGAAGCCGGGGTGCGTAGCTCATGACTTCTACTTGGCTGCGTTTTTCTTGGTCTTCACGTAGCGCTCCAGCACGCCTTCCTTGTTCGCCTTGCGGCCAACACGGCCCGGCTTGCCGGTCTTCGCGTCGATCAACATCAGGTTGCTGATGTGGATGGGGCCCTCCTTGTCCACGATGCCACCTTGTGGGTTGGCCGTGGTGGGCTTGCTGTGCTTCTTGTTGATGTTGAGGCCTTCGACAATGGCGCGCATCTTCACGCGGTCCACCTCGAGCACGCGTCCCTCTTTGGAGCGGTCCTCACCGGCGAGCACTTTCACCATGTCGCCTTTCTTGATGTGTGTCTTCTGCTGCATGGCTCAGAGTACTTCGGGTGCCAGGGAGATGATCTTCATGAACTTCTTCTCGCGCAGCTCCTTGGCTACGGGGCCGAAGATGCGGGTACCCTTCATTTCGCCGGCAGCATCGAGGATCACCACGGCGTTGTCGTCGAAGCGGATGTAGCTGCCGTCCTTACGACGGGTCTCCTTCTTGGTGCGCACCACCACGGCTTTGTGTACGGTGCCTTTCTTGGCGCCGCCGTTGGGCAGCGCGTCCTTGATACTCACCACGATGGTGTCACCGATGCGGGCATAACGGCGGGCTGTGCCACCGAGCACGCGGATGCAAAGCACCTCTTTGGCGCCGCTGTTGTCGGCCACGTTAAGCCGGGATTCTTGCTGGATCATCGCTCTGTCTGATTACTTGGCACGTTCAACGATCTCCACTACACGCCAGCGCTTCAGCTTGCTGATCGGGCGGGTCTCGCTGATGCGGACCGTATCGCCGATGTGCGCGTCGCCGTTCTCATCGTGCGCCATGAAGGTGCTGGAACGCTTCACGAACTTCCCGTACTTCGGGTGCATCACGCGGCGCTCAACGGTCACCACGATGCTCTTGTTCATCTTATCGCTGGTGACGATGCCGATACGCTCCTTGCGGAGGTTCCGTTCAACGGTGGTCGGGGTCGTGCTCATTTCGTTGTCTTGTTGGCGAGTTCACGCTTGCGCAGTTCGGTGAGGATTCGAGCCACCTCCTTACGTTTGGTGCGGAGCTGCACCGGGCTTTCGATCGGGCTCACGGTGTGCGCGAAGCGCAATTTGGTGAGCGATCCACGCTCTTCGGTGAGCTTGTCGTTCAGCTCCACCACCGTAAGGTCCTTCAGGTCGGTTCCTTTCTTCTTCATGACGCTCTCTTATTGGCCGTCGTAGTCTTCACGTACAACGAACTTGGTCGGGATCGGCAGCTTCTGTGCAGCCAAACGCAGCGCTTCTTTCGCGGTGGCGGTGGGTACACCGTCCACTTCGAAGATGATGCGACCGGCATGGCATACGGCCACCCAATGGTCCAGGGAACCTTTACCCTTACCCATACGAACCTCTGCAGGCTTGCTGGTCACGGGCTTATCGGGGAATACCTTGATCCACACTTGACCTTCACGCTTCATGTAGCGCGTGAGGGCTACACGGGCGGATTCGATCTGGCGGCCGGTGAGCCATACGCTCTCCATTGCCTTCAAGCCGAAGGATCCCAGGGCTACACGGTGTCCGCGTTGGGCCTCGCCCTTCATGCGGCCCTTGTGCATATTGCGGCGCTTGCTGCGCTTCGGTTGCAACATGGCTATTAGCTGTTACGGTTATTTCCACCACGACCACCAGCGGCCGGGCCTCTACGATCTCCTCCTCCGCGACGATCCTGGCCGCCTCCACGACGGTCTCCACGATCACCACCCGGTCCGCGACGGTCTCCACCACGGCGCTCCGGACGGTCTCCGCCCATGCGGCCACCACCTCCCGTTGCTCCTCCTTTGGCTTGACCCACGTTCGGGCTCAGGTCGCGCTTGCCATACACCTCGCCGCGCATGATCCAGCACTTCACCCCGATACGCCCCATTTTGGTGTGCGCCTCGGTGATGGCGAAGTCGATATCGGCACGCAGGGTGTGCAGTGGCACACGACCATCACGATACTTCTCTACACGAGCGATCTCCGCTCCGTTCAAACGACCGCTCACTTGCAGCTTGATGCCTTCGGCACCCATGCGCATGGTGCTTGCCATGGCCATTTTCATGGCACGACGGAAGCTGATACGGCCTTCGAGCTGGCGCGCGATGCTATCGGCCACCAGGCGGGCATCCAACTCTGGACGCTTGATCTCGAAGATGTTGATCTGTACGTCCTTGCCCGTGAGCTTCTTGAGCTCCTCGCGCAACTTGTCCACCTCGGCGCCGCCTTTTCCGATGATCACGCCTGGGCGTGCGGTGTTGATCGTTACGGTCACCAACTTCAAGGTGCGCTCGATCACGATCTTGGCTACGCTCGCCTTCTTCAGGCGGGCCATCAAGTAGGCGCGGATCTGTTCGTCCTCCACCAACTTGTCGGCGTATTTGTTACCGCCGTACCAGTTGCTGTCCCAGCCCTTGATATAGCCGAGGCGTTGACCGATAGGATGTGCTTTCTGTCCCATGATTGTTGTTCTCGGCTTAGGCTTTGGTGTCGACGATCAGGCTCACGTGGTTGCTACGCTTCTTCATGCGGTAAGCACGGCCTTGTGGAGCAGGAAGCATACGCTTCAGACCACGTGCTTCGTTCACCTGGATGCTCTTCACGACCAGGCCCGCCTCATCGGCTTTCTGCCCTTCGTTCTTCGCCTGCCAGTTGCTCATCGCGCTCAGCAACAGCTTCTCGAGGTCGCGGCTGCTGTGGCGGGTGCTGAAGCGAAGGATGCCCAAGGCTTTCTCCACTTCCACACCACGGATCAGATCGGCCACCTGGCGCATACGGCGCGGGCTGGTAGGCACGTTGCGAAGGTGGGCGATGGCCACGGTCTTCATGGCCTCCTTGCGCGCATCCGCTGCTAATTTCTTACGCTGTCCCATCTGTCCTTAGTTCTTCTTGTTACCGGAGTGGCCACGGTAGGTGCGCGTTGGAGCGAATTCGCCCAACTTATGACCCACCATGTTCTCGGTCACGTAGACCGGGATGAACTTGTTGCCATTGTGCACAGCGATCGTCAAACCCACGAATTCGGGGCTGATGGTGCTGGCGCGCGACCAAGTCTTGATCACGTTCTTCTTGCCGGAAGTCTGTGCCTCACCCACACGCTTCGAAAGCTTGTAGTGGATGAAAGGCGGTTTCTTGAGTGAACGGCTCATTGTAGTTCGGTTGCGGCGTGGGATCTAAAGCCCTGACTAGGCCCCTTTGCGGGCGTTGACGCGTTCGAGGATGAAACGATTGCTGCGGTTCTTAGGCGCGCGGGTCTTCTTACCCTTCGCCAACAGACCCTTACGGCTACGTGGGTGACCACCCGAAGCGCGGCCTTCACCACCACCCATTGGGTGATCGACCGGGTTCATAGCTACCGCACGAGTGCGAGGACGACGACCCTGCCAACGGCTACGGCCGGCCTTACCGCTCTTCTGCAGCATGTGCTCAGCGTTGCCCACGGTACCTACCGTGGCCATGCAGGCTACCAATACCATGCGGAGTTCTCCGCTCGGCATCTTCAGCGTAGCGTACTTGCCTTCACGAGCACTGAGCTGCGCGAAGGTACCAGCGCTGCGAGCGATGGACCCACCCTTGCCGGGCTGCAATTCGATGTTGTGTACCACGGTACCCAACGGGATCTCGCTCAGCGGAAGTGTGTTGCCCACCTCGGGTGGAACACCGCTCTTGCCGCTCAACACCTCTTGGCCCACTTTCAGGCCGTTCGGCGCGAGCATGTAACGCTTCTCGCCGTCAGCATAGAACAGCAGAGCGATGCGCGCGGTGCGGTTCGGATCGTACTCGATCGTCTTCACCGTTGCAGGGATGCCGAACTTGTCGCGCTTCAGGTCGATCTCGCGATAGCTCTGTTTGTGACCACCGCCGATGTAGCGCATGGTCATCTTACCTTGTTGGTTACGGCCACCGCTCTTGTTGGTGCCGCTGGTCAGTGATTTCTCGGGCACACGCGTGGTGATGCCTTCGAAGTCCGTGATCACCTTGTGACGGGTGCCTGGAGTGACCGGGTTGAGTTTACGTACGCCCATGGCTTCTAATTGCTACCGGGTCAGATGCTAGAGTAGAGATCGATCACTTCACCCTGCTTCACCGTCACGATCGCTTTCTTGAAGCTCGGCGTGCGGCCGTGGAGGATGAGACTCTTGGTGTAACGCGTGCGGTTCTTGCCGCGGCAGATCATGGTGCGTACGCCCGTCACGGTGACGTTGTACTCCTTCTCCACCGCCTGCTTGATCTGCACCTTGTTGCTCGTCTTGGCCACTTCGAAGCCGTAACGGCCTTCCTTCTCGCCTTGGGCCGTCATCTTTTCAGTGACGATGGGACGGATGATGATCTGGCTCATGGCTTACTTGGTCAAAATGGTTTCCAGCGGTGCGATCGCATCCTGCACGATCAGCAGGCCGTTGGCGTTCATGATGTCGTAGGTGTTCAGCTCGCTGGCCACCACCACACGGGTGTTCTGCAGGTTGCGGGCGCTGAGCACGATGTTGTCATCCTTGCTTGGAACCACCAGCACGCTCTTGCGGCTGCTCAGTTCGAAAGCCTTCAGGATAGCGGCGAATTCGCTGGTCTTCGGTGCGGTCATCGAAACAGCGTCGATCACCTTCAACGAACCATCCTTCGCCTTGTAGGTAAGGGCACTGCGGCGGGCCAGGTCCTTCACCTTCTTGTTCAGCTTGAAGTGGTAGTCGCGGGGCTTGGGGCCGAACACACGCGCACCGCCTTTGAACAGCGGGCTCTTGATGGAGCCTTTACGGCTGCCACCGGTACCTTTCTGGCGATGCAACTTCTTGGTGCTGCCGCTCACTTCGCTCTTCTCAAGCGTCTTGGCTGTGCCTTGGCGCTTGTTGGCCAAGTGCTGCTTCACATCCAGCCAAATGGCGTGGTCGTTCGGCTCGATCGCGAATACCGCGTCGTTCAGCTTGGCTTTCTTGCCGGTGGACTTTCCGTCCTTGCTGTGGATCTCGAGTTCCATCTTACTTCCAGATGATCACGGTGCTACCCTTGGGACCAGGAACGGTTCCCTTGAGCAACAACAGGTTCTTGCCAGCGTCCACTTTCACCACCTTCAGGTTCTCGGTGGTGACTTTGTTACCACCCGTGCGGCCAGCCATACGCAGGCCTTTGAATACACGGCTGGGGTACGAGCTACCACCCAGGGAACCAGGGGCACGCATACGGTCGTGCTGGCCGTGGGTGGCTTCACCCACACCGCTGAATCCGTGGCGCTTCACAACGCCTTGGAAACCCTTGCCCTTGCTGTTGCCCGTAACGGTAACGAAGCTGCCTTCCTCGAAGATGTCGATACCAACGGTATCACCAAGCTTCAATTCGGTCTCGAATTCCTTGAACTCGTGCGACTTCACCTTGGGGGTGGTACCCGCTTTCTTGTAGTGGCCTTTGGCCGCTGCAGGTGTGTTCTTCTCCCGACGATCGAAGGCAGCGAGCTGAACGGCCGTATAGCCATCCTTCTCCTGGGTCTTCACATGGCTCACCACATTGGGTGCAGCCTCGATCACCGTGCATGCTACCAACGACCCGTCCGTATCGAACAGGCTGGTCATGCCGATCTTTTTTCCGATCAATCCGCTCATCGCTGTGTGGTGCTATCGGTCAGACTTTGATCTCCACATCCACGCCGCTGGGGAGTTCCAGCTTCATCAGGGCATCGATCGTCTTGGAAGACGAGCTGTAGATGTCCATCATGCGTTTGTAACTGCACAGTTGGAACTGCTCGCGCGCCTTCTTATTGACGTGCGGCGAGCGGAGCACTGTGAACATGCGCTTGTGGGTCGGCAGTGGAATTGGACCACTGACAACGGCGCCTGTGCTCTTCACCGTCTTTACGATCTTCTCGGCGCTCTTGTCGACGAGATTGTGATCGTACGACCGCAGCTTGATCCTGATCTTTTGGGTCATCGCTTTCTTGCGGGTTATGCTGAAACTTTACCACGAACCTTGGCCAGAACGGCTTCGGTGACGTTGTTTGGGGCAGGAACGTAATGGCTGAATTCCATGGTGCTGCTGGCACGACCGGAGCTCAGCGTACGCAGGCTCGTGACGTAGCCGAACATCTCGCTCAAAGGCACGGTGCCTTTGATCGCCTTGGCACCGGAACGGTCTTCCATGCCAACGATGGTACCACGGCGACGGTTGAGGTCACCAACGATATCACCCATGTTCTCTTCGGGCGTGATCACTTCGATCTTCATGATCGGTTCCATCAGTACAGGCTTGCACTTCGGCACAGCGGCACGGAAGGCGGACTTTGCACAGATCTCGAAGCTCAGTGCATCGGAGTCCACGTTGTGGAAAGATCCGTCGTACAAGGTCACTTTCAGGCTCTCCATCGGGAAGCCAGCGAGCACACCGTTCTTCAAGGAAGCTTCGAAGCCCTTCTGAACAGGTCCGATGAATTCCTTCGGAATGGAACCACCCTTGATCTCATCGATGAACTCCAGACCGGTCTTGGTCTCGTCCGTCTGCGGCTCGATGCGAACGTGGATGTCGGCGAACTTACCGCGACCACCCGTCTGCTTCTTGTAAAGCTCGCGGTGTTCA
This sequence comes from Bacteroidota bacterium, assembly GCA_023428865.1. Taxonomy (GTDB): domain Bacteria; phylum Bacteroidota; class Bacteroidia; order Flavobacteriales_F; family PHOS-HE28; genus PHOS-HE28. The sequence goes on from JAEYWT010000017.1 coordinate 11,222, forward strand.
ACACTGCCGCTGATGGCTTCTTTGTATTTCACCTGAGGCGCGCCCTGGTTGCACTCCACCTTGAACTCGCGCTTCATGCGGTCCACCAGGATCTCCAGGTGCAATTCGCCCATACCGCTGATCACGGTCTGGCCGGTCTCTTCATCGGTGTGTACCTTGAAGGTAGGATCCTCTTCGGCGAGCTTCGCCAACGCAGCACCCATCTTGTCCAGGTCGGCCTGGGTCTTGGGCTCGATGGCGATACCGATCACTGGCTCGGGGAAGCTCATGCTCTCCAGCACGATCGGGTTGTTCTCGTCGCAGAGGGTATCGCCCGTGCGGATGTCCTTGAAGCCTACCGCTGCACCGATGTCACCAGCTTCGATGACATCCACAG
>JAEYWT010000109.1 GCA_023428865.1 Bacteroidota bacterium
TTCCCGAGCATCACTTGTTTCACCTTCTCCGAAAAAGCCGCACCCTCGGTGTTCTTACGCACCTGCTCGGCGTAGATGCCCTTGAGCATATCGTTCAAGGGTTGGTTGTGACCGATGATCGGGGCTTGCAGATCCGCTGCGGAAAAGACCATGCAATTCTCTTCCTGACCGAACTGTGGCCTGCACCGGAAGATGCGTTCGAACTCGCTGATGTCGGTGGGTCGTTCGTGCCGGAAGTACAAGCGCATGGGACGGATGTGTTTGCGCGTGAGCAATTCCAACTGGTTCACGACGGAGGAGAAGGAGGTCTCGATGACGTAGCTGGCCGTTCGTGGTGAACGATCCACCCAGACCTGCACCGCCTCGGTATACAAATGTGCTTCGCCCTCCACCAGTTCCAAGCGGAACGTTTGCAGGTTGGTGAATGCCTGACTGAATTCCTGCGAACAGCGCAGTACATCCACCGCATGCCTGCTGCTGCCCATCATGAGGCCCGCCAGACCGAGCGCAGAAAGGTTGGTGTGCTCCCCCAGGTGAAGGCCCAGGAATGGATCACCGGAAACCCGCATGGAGGCCACGATACCCGCGCAACACTGTTCCAGGGTGACACGCCGATCCGCCAACTCGAGTTCCTCCACGCCGATGCCGATCTCGGCGCAGACCTCTGCCACTTCTTTCGGGTTCTTACTGGCGTAAAGCACGGTGTTGCGCACAATGGGCATGCCTACCCAAAGGGCTGGAGTGGCTGAAGGTCTTGACATGGGAGCGTGTCGTACAGGCCGAAGATACATGGCACGAAATGACAGTGCATTGTCATGAACGGCCACAGATCAAGGATCACGGCTCCGGGACATTTGTGCCATCAACCACACACCGATGCGCACGCTACTCACCACCGTCTTTGCCATCCTCACCCTATGCCTTACACCGCGTATCGCAAAGGCCCAGGACAGCACCTACACCATTACACCACGCTTGTTGCTCGACCTTCCACTGCTGGATGCCCCATATGGATGGAAAGCCGCACAGATGTCGGCCAACAAGCGAATGGGCTTGACCGACGGCACCAACGCCAGCCTGAACCCAGGCGACCTGTTGCGCGGGTATGAGAACCCTTCCATGCAGCAAGCGCTGGCCGTTACCAAGGACCTGCACGCCACGAAATACTACTTCACCAACAAGCTCTGGAACGGCATCATCAAGCCGAAGAACAGGAAGAGCTACCTCTTCAACCGCGTCGCGGCCAACGTGCAGGCCGGCATCGTGGATTACGTGCTCGCCTACAACCTCATGGTCTTCGGACCAGCGTGGATGCATGAGGAATTCCACCGCAGCGGCACCACGTTGCGTGGCATACCGACCTTCAACGAGACGTACTACCGTTTCGGCGGTGGCATACCGAGCGCCTCCGTATCGCACGTGAGCGATGCCGACATGGCCCGCTTCAAGCAGGAAGCCCCCAACGATCTGATCCGAAGTTTCGCTTCTGGTATTGAAGCGCAATATGCCTTGGTGCGCAACATGCAGCAGGACAACTTCTTCCAGCGCACCCAGTACCCCAACGTGGCGATGAACATCCTGATCACCAACCAAGCCGTTGGATACGTGCGCCAATTCCAAGCACCGGACTACGACCAGAGCATCGATACCATGAACTTCTACGGCGAAGAAATGGCCGAGCGCGATTACGTGGGCTGGGACTTCACCGCGTGGGTGTACGACCTGCACCGGCCACAGGAAGCATACGCCGATCGCGGCGCACATCCTTATGGTGACGGTATCGATCGCGCGATAAAACGCAGCAAACTCTCCCCGGAGGAAGATGCCTACCTGGTGCGCATGGGCGATCTGCAATACCTCAACTTCCTATCGCCGGACATGTTCGGGTTCCACGGCTTCCGTGTTGGCAGGAACACCCGATTCAACTTCGGGGCCCGACATATCCTCACCTCCTTCGGTTACGACCTGGGTGGAGACCTGCTTCTGGACCATAAGGGCCGACAGTGGATGCTCGGTGTGCACACCTACCACAACCGCGACCAGGTCTTCACCGGTATCGAAGTGGCGCGGAAAGGCTTGCACATGAGCCGCGCCGAACGTGCCATCGCGTTGGACGTGCGCGCCATGGCCTGGACCCAGCCGGAGAACGGCGGCTTCTATGATCAGCAAGGCAAGTTCGGTGGACTGCTCACCATGCGCGGCAGCCTTCCGTTCGGACGCGTGGTGAACGCCTACGCCGAAGTAGAAGGAAAGACCGACGGCTGGGTGATGGCCAACCCCTACCTCAACAGCAACGTGAGCTTACGCTTCGGTGTCGCACTCGACATCCGTCGCTAAGGACCACATTCAACAACAACCAACTCAAGAAAACAACAACCCATGGAACGCTCTTTCGCACTCCTTGCCTTCTGTACGATCAACCTCAGTGTGTTCACACAACCGGTGTTGACACAGGCTACCAACAGCCCGGCACCGGGCCACGCCTACACCATCAACTACGGTCCGTACGTGCAACCCGGCATGCCCGGCGCTGCCCAAACGTGGAACCTCTCCGCACTGGCCACGGACAGTACCATACAGGTAACCACGGTGGCCCCCTTCAACACGCCCAACGGTACGCAATTCCCAACGGCGACCGCTGCCGAAGTGAGCGAGGCGGTGACACAATACTTCCGCACCGCCGCCGATGGCATCCATTTCGCCGGCAGTGATGATGGTACCAGCGTGATCGTTCACGCACCGCAAGGCAAATTCCTTGCGTTCCCCTGCACCTTCGGCACCAGCTGGAACACGCCACAGAACGCATCGTTCAGCTATGACGACACGCCTGTTACACGCACCGGCACCTTCAGCGGACACGCCGATGGTTACGGCAATCTGGTGATGCCCGGCGGTACCATTCCTAACGTGCTGCGCGTGCATTGGACACACACCTTGCAGGACGCGACCCCCTTCTTCACCATCAGCTACATCTACGACAGCTACGCCTTCTTCGTGGCCGGTCAGTCGCACCCGATCGCGGAATTGGTCACAGCTTCCACGGACTTCGGTAATGGCGCTGTGGTGAACCAGTTCAGCCGGTGGAGCGGTGACATCAGCACGGCGATCAAAGCACCGCAAGCCCCAGCGATCGGGGTATACCCGAACCCCGCAAGCGATGAGGTGACCATCTCACTGCCCACTGGATCCGGCACACCTTCCACCGTAACCGTTACCGACATGACCGGTCGCACCGTGCTGTACGAACTGCTGTCGGGAACGAACACGAGCACCGCACGCATCGATGTAAGCTCGCTCTTCAGCGGCCAATACCACGTGACCGTTACCACCACCGACGGGCGTCGCCACACCACATCACTGATCGTCCGCTGAACCTCCGAAGCACCACGACCAACATGCGCACCGCACTTCACCCCACCGCTTCCACCACACGCGAAGCAGCACCTTCTCCAGTTCTCGAACGCCGCAAACGCACCGTGCTCCAGTGGATCATCATCGGCGGCTGCACCCTTGTGGTGTGTGCCTTGGCCCTTGGCCTCTGGGTTTGGTCGGTATTGCCCGCGCAACAAGGCGAACCCATTGTGCTGCAGCAAGCCCTCTTCGCTGAACCCGCCCAGGCCCACGTGGAAGACGATCGCTTCCTCTACCGGTCGGCCACGGAACTGGCAGCCATGATCCGCAACAAGGAGGCAACGGCCACGGAGATCACGCGCCACTTCATCGCACGCATCAAGAACCACAATCACTGCTACAATGCTCTGATCTGGTTGCGTGAGGAGGAAGCCCTTGCCGATGCCGCCCGAGCCGACGCCGCTATCGCCAACGGTGACACGGCGCTCGGTCCACTGCACGGTGTGCCCATCACCATCAAGGAGCAGTTCTGGGTGAAGGGATCGCCATCGACCTTGAACGCGAAGATGTTCGGCTTCGTGGCCCCGGAGGATGGTGCGCTGGCGCAAAGCCTGAAACGCGCGGGGGCCATCATCCTCGGTACCACCAACGTTCCTTTCATGTTGAGCGATTACCAGACGCATGGGGAAGTGTATCCCACCGCGAGCAATCCATACGACACCACACGTACGCC
>JAEYWT010000136.1 GCA_023428865.1 Bacteroidota bacterium
GTCGTAGTTCGCTCGGGCCTTGCTCATTTCGCTTGTTCCGTGTTTGGTGGTACAAAGATCCGGATCTTTACGCCCCTTCCCGACGATCGAAACGCCCATGCACCTCTCGGAAACCATAGCAGCACTGAGCACGGCACCCGGCGTTGGCGCCATTGCGCTGCTGCGGCTCAGTGGTCCCAAGGCGTATCCGGTGGTGGAGCGCCTGGCCCCTTCGCTACCGCTGGAACCATTGGCGCGCCACGCGTATTTCGTGCCCTTGATAGACCTGGATGGACAGATAGACGAAGCGGTGATCACCTTCTTCCCTGGCCCCAATAGCTATACGGGCGAAGACCTTGTGGAAGTGAGCGTGCATGGTTCCACTTACATCCAGCAGCGCGTGTTGCAGGCCATGTTGGATGCCGGTGCGCGTACGGCACTCCCGGGCGAATTCACCCAGCGCGCTTTCCTCAACAAAAAGTTGGACCTAAGCCAAGCCGAAGCTGTTGCCGACCTGATCGCTAGCCAAAGCGCTGCTCAACATCGGTTGGCGCTTCAGCAACTACGTGGTGGCTTCGGAGCCCGTATAGAGGAGCTTAGGCAACAACTGATCGACTTCGCAGCGCTGATCGAGCTGGAACTTGATTTCGGCGAAGAGGATGTGCAGTTCGCGCAACGTGTGGAGCTGCTGGCCTTGTTGGACCGGCTCGTGGACCTGAGCACCGAGTTGATCGACAGCTTCCGCTATGGGAATGCGATAAAACAGGGTATTCCGGTGGCCATCGTTGGGGCGCCGAACAGTGGTAAGAGCACTTTGCTGAACACCTTGCTTCAGGAGGACCGTGCCATTGTAAGCGACATTCCTGGAACCACGCGCGATACCGTTGAGGAAACCATGACCGTGGGTGGTGTGCTGTTCCGCTTCATCGATACCGCTGGTCTGCGCCGCACCACGGATACAGTGGAACAACTCGGTATAGACCGCAGTTACAAAAAGGCCGCCGAGGCCAGTTTGGTGGTGCTCCTGGCCGATGCTTCGCGCATGTCCGAAGGGGCTTTGCGCACCGAAGCAAGCTTGCTCCAGAAGCGGATCGGCGAAGGGCCTGTGGTACTTCCGGTCTTCAACAAATGCGATGTGCCGGGTGTACAGATCAGAGAAGGCACCATCGGGATCTCTGCACGTTCTGGTATGGGCATGGAATTCCTGAAGGAGGCCTTCCTCGCGCACGTTCGGTCCATGCAAAGCGGCTCGGGCGATATCGTCGTTACGAATGCACGCCACGTGGATGCCCTCTCCAAGGCTCGTGGCGCTTTGCTGGAAGCGAAGAAGGCGATCGATATGGGCATCAGTGGCGAACTACTCGCCATTGACCTGCGGCGTGCACAGCATCACCTGGGCGAGATCACCGGGCGTATCGCACCGGACGACCTTTTAGGCAGCATATTCGGCCGGTTCTGCATCGGTAAATAGGTCCTAGGGTAGCGGCTTCCCTTGTTCGGGTAGCCCGGGTGGTTTACTTTGCGCAGTGAAGGAACGTTACCTCCCACCAGGCAACAGACCCATGAAGATGCTCCGTACCCTGTTCGCTACGATCACTGCGCTCACAACACTGGCAGCCACAGCGCAAATGCGACCGCGCACCCCAGCCCCCTGGACGCTAGGTGTGCGCATGGGTGCTGGTATGGGTCATCGCACGCTCACGACAACGGACCTCAACCCGTTAACACAGATCGCCTACACACTGCGCGAACAACGAGAGGCACCGCGCTTCGCCCAAAGCACTACCATCACCTTCGCCCACATGATGGGCAAATACATCGGGTTTGAAGGAGGTATCGGGTATACTCGGATGGGTTGGAAGTACACCTTGCCTTACGATCAGCTGGTACTGGGTGATGTGATCGATCCACGCTCGGGTTTCATCTACGTTACCGATGGAAAGATCCCGACAGAGGTGACCTTCCACGACATCTACCACTACCTCGAGATCCCGTTGGCGTTGACATTCACCCTGGGTAAAGGGAAACTGAAATGGGTGTCTGCAGCTGGGATCGCCCCTGCCTTCATGCTGACCGCTCGTGGTGCTACGCAGTACGACTACTCCGATGGCACGGATGAACGTACACGCTACGAACAGACCACGGACTACAACACCTTCAACTGGTTCAGTTTCTTCAGTACAGGTCTTTCATTGAAACGGAATGACCGGGTGGAGTTCCGTTTACAACCTACTGGTCGTTATGGCCTGCTGCCGATCGTGGATGGACCGATCACAGCGAAAGTCTGGAACGTGACCGTAGATCTAGGCGTTCGGATCAGGCTGTGATCCATGTAGGTCGATCACGGCGATCGCCGTAGAAGAACAAGGTCATTCCCGTAGGGTAGTTCCACTAACATCGCGTTGGCGTTGCTCGCTCGCTACCCGGTGTTCCGAATACACTCCATAAAGTTCGAGAGCCTACCTACCCTGGGGCTGCTCATTACGGCGCTGCTCTGCTTGGCAGCGCTGGTGGCGCATGGTGCGGATACGAGCAGCTTGGAAACGCACGGGGGCGGCCGATCCTTCGATGCCACATATCGTTGGAGTTGTGAACCTTGGTCTTGAGCCGCTAAGACTCTCCCGTCCATGCGGTGAAAGCGCGAGCCGTGCCATTAGCGCGGCGCGTGTCATTCAAGGGCATCGTTCGCCGGCGTTGCCGATCACCTGTTCAATGAAGATGTACTCATCTGCACCATCTCCTTCCATAGCAGGGCCCATTCCCATGGTGCAAACCACTTCCACCAACCAGGGATCGCCGGCCTGCTTCACTCCTGTCATATAGGCCTTTTGCAGATCCAGGTTGGTAAAGGTGATCAGTGGCTCACCTTCTTCTTCACCCATATCCATTCCACCAACGCAAGGCCAGTTGTAGGTTGCACCACAGGGTCGAAAACTCTGCGCGTCTGCAACATACGTGAAGGTCCCGGTAACACGCATGCGCGGTATGGCATCACCGATCGCATCGGCCAGCTTTTGGAGTGTCTGCGGTGCTCCGGCGGTGGCGCTTCCATCAAGCGCCAATTGATCCAACCCATGTTGACCCTTTTTCCAACGCATGGGTGCTTCGGGGCGCTGGCCACCTAGGATAAGATCTTCCCCAGTCACCGACCAATGACCTACGATCCCACGTGGTATACTATCACGATCGAGGTTCTTCTGGTGGAAGACATAGGTACTGTCATCTCGCACCCACAACGAAGTCTCGATCCCCGGACAGCTGGCACAGGGCAAGGTGCCAGAGTAATATCCGGTCCAACTGATCGGTTCAACTTCCACCGTGCCATGCGAATGGTCAACGACCGATGGGTCCTTTTTCGCACCACCACATTGAACGAGCAGTACCGCTGCAGGAAGAAGGAGTAGGTTGCCACGCATTGTTCTATGATCGAGGTTGATGGGAACGAATTTAGCGACCGACCTTAGCACCGTGGTAAAGACCCCTATCCTATCGGCGTTCTATTTCGGTTCAGTGGAGCACTATCGACTACTGGCTCGCTACCCGAAGGTGATCATCGACATCGGCGAACATTATGAACGCCAGAGCTACCGGACACGTACGCGTATCGTAGGCCCCAACGGGGTGCAGGACCTGAACGTACAGATCATGCGCGATCACGGTAAGAAGATGCCGATGCGCGATGTGGGACTCAGCTATGTGGAGTCATGGCCTCAGCAGCATATCCATGCGATCCGGAGTGCATATGGCAACGCACCGTGGTTCATCCATTACATCGACGAGATCGAAGCGGTGATGACAAAACGTGCCGAAAGCCTTGTGGAGTTGGATCTTTCTACGATCCGGTTGGCAATGAAGTGGCTTGGCATCTCTACCGAACTGGATGTAAGGAACCGGTACGTTGAGATGGAGCCAGAAGATGAACAATACCTGGACCTTCGGTCGTCGTTCCAGCCGAAACGCCCTTTACCGAACGCCGTGGAGGCAATTTCCAGCTATCCACAAGCCTTCAGTGAAAGGCATGGCTTCGTGCCGCGAATGAGCGTGATCGATCTGGTGTGCAACACAGGTCCACAAGCACGAACCCTATTGATGCGCACTACAGTCTGATACCGATCAAGGTGACGTCATCCACCTGTTCCAATTCCCCCTTCCACTCATCGAAGGCCATGCGGAGCAGCGCATCCTGTTCGGCCATCGATACCAGGTGAAGCCCTTGTAGGAGTTGTTTCATCGGGCGTGATCCGTATTTCTTCCCTCTGGGGCCACCGAACTGGTCGGCGAATCCATCGGTCATTAGGTAGATGGTGTCCCCCTTTTCCAACTGAAGCCGGTGTGTGGGGAATTTGGAACTGTTACGCGTACGACCCACGGCTTCGCGGTGAGCCTTCACCACTTGGAGTTGGCCTTTGCTCACGTACCAGAGGTCGGTATTGGCACCGCTCCAGCGGACCACCTTGGTACGCAGGTCGATGGCACAGAGTGAGATGTCCATACCATCTGCCATTTCCGTTCCACCAGCCAATCGTTCCCACACGAACTCCCGGGTCATATCCAGGATCATGCCCGGGTGTACCAGTCCGAATTCGCTCACCGTCCTATCCAGTTGCTGGCTGCACATGGCCGAAAGCAAGGCACCGGTAACGCCATGCCCCGTGCAATCGGCGGCGGCGATAAGCGCCATGCCCTGGTTCTCCGCAAGCCAATAGAAATCGCCGGAGACAATGGATTTGGGTTGGTAGATCGTGAAATGCTCCGGGAATAGTCGCGTCATATCCTCCACTTTGGGAAGCATGGCTTCTTGGATACGCTTGGCATACTGGATGTTCGCGAGCACCTCACGGTTGGCCCGGTCCAGTTCTTCGGTCCGTTCTTCCACACGCTGGTCCATATAATTGAACAAGCGCACGTTGTCTATCGATAGCGCGGTGATATCCGCCAGCGCTTCCAGGATCATCACCTCGTCGGCATCAGGTTCCCGGGCTTCTTTCCAGTATGTGCCGATCGCACCGATGGGTTCGTTCTTTCGGATGGGTGACATCACCAGGCTGCGAACGAAAGTCGGTGTGTACAACTCGTATGGTACGCGCTCATCGTTGAAGATGTCCGGGATCACGGCAGTGGCTCTATTGCGCATGGACCACCCGCTTACGCAAGAATCCATCGGGAAACGTGCACCTTTCCACAAGGGTGCTATCGCTTCTTCATCCGCGTAATAGCAGAAGTCGCCATCGCCATTGTGTTCGAGCAGCACGAAGGTGGCACCATCCGCACCAGTGAGTTCGCGCGCGGCGTGTCTAACTACGGCCATCACTTCGGCCATACTGCGCGCGTAGCCCAGTTGCTGACAGGCGTTAACGAGCCCTTTGAGCTTTTCTGATCGTATCGCTTCCATAGACGGGAGAGTATCCTGGTTGCTCGGGCAAGGTAATGCGCTTGATCGATGACCTGTCCGTTGATCCACATTGAATGTTCGCCATGGAAATCCTAGTGCCACCATCGAACTTCGCAGCATGGAACTCGTTCGCCAGACCATTGCCCGCTATGTGCAGCCGACTGAAGCCGAGTGGGCCATGATCCTGCCGCTATGGCATGAATATGCCTTCAGTCGTGGCTCGGTCATCTGTGGTGTTGGCCAGGTTGAAGAACGTTTCTACATCGTGCGGCATGGCGTACAGCGCTTGTCCTTTCCGCATGATTGCAATGATGTTTCCGTAGGCTTCGCATATGATGGAAGCTGGTGTGGGGAGTATGCGTCTTTCGTTTCAAGGAAGCCCGCTCGATTCCAGGTAATGGCTGTAACGGATAGCGTGCTCGTGGGTATTGCCTACCACGACCTGCAACAGCTGTACACGGGATTGAAGGTGATGGAACGCTTCGGCCGTTTGATCTTGGAAGAGCTGATCTTGGGCAGAGCCGTGCGCGAGGTGGAGCAACTGAGCTTGAGCGCCGAGGAGCGGTACGATCGGTTGGTGCAGCGCAGCCCAAAACTGTTGCAGTTGGTGCCACAGAAGGATATCGCTAGCTACCTGCGGATGACCCCGGAAACCTTCAGTCGCCTGCGTAGGAAGCGATGATCGTTCTTGATGCAGGTCAAGTGCTGTTGACACCCTGCTACGGTTCCTTTGCCGCATGGAAGTGACCAACATGATACACGAACTGCGCCAGATCCTGGTAGAACAACGCGAACGCACGCGCGTGATCAAGGATCTGCCAGCCACTAGGCTTCTCTACAGAAGTACACCTCAAGCCTGGAATGTACTGGAAGTGTTCGAGCACCTCAACCTGAGTTCCGGCGTTTACGTGCGCGGGTTGGAAGATGTCTTCGCCAGAAAAGCTCATCGCTACCCTGCTAACACAAACTTTCGGCCAGGCTGGCTCGGCAATTGGTTCACACAAGGAATGCGACCCAAACCCGATGGCGCCATCAACTGGAAGATGCGTACCATGAGGATGTTCGATCCAGCTCGGCAGCAAGGTGCTTCCACGGAAAGCATGGATCGGTTCATCGTATTATGCGATCGCTTTTCAGCGTTGCTGGAGAAGGCCCCGGCCACGGATCTTAACGCCATGCGCGTCACGAGTAGCTTGGGGCCCATCATCCGGTTCAAGGCCGGGGATGCGTTCCGCTTTCCTGTGGCCCATCAACAGCGGCACTTCTTACAGATCGA
>JAEYWT010000142.1 GCA_023428865.1 Bacteroidota bacterium
CTGGTACACGACCTAGGCGTTGACTGGCGCATGGGTGCGTGGTGGTTCGAGCATCTCTTGGTGGACTACGACCCATGCAGCAACTGGGGCAACTGGCAGTATGTGGCTGGTGTTGGTAACGACCCGCGAGAGGGCAGACGCTTCGATCCGGTACGGCAGGCATCCATGTACAATCCTGAAGGTACTTATGTGAATGCATGGACCTAGGAGCCTGTTGAATACCTTTTCATATTTCGTCCTTCGGGCTCTTTTCAGCCCATACTGTGCCTGAAAACGATCTTGTAGACACCCCGCCGTCCGGGGGGGATGACCTTCAGTCTTCGTCTGATCGAAGAATATCCTCGAGGTCCATCGTTCAAGAGATCCTGAACAAGATCCAAGGAAATGCCATCATCGCACCTCCAGTACCTGGCCTTCGTCCACCCAGGTTTGCGCACGCACACCGAATTGTCCGCCGCGCCCATCGCTGACGATCTCCAGCGCGCCAATGATGGGTCGTCCGTATTCCATGGTGCGGTAGATGAATGCACCATCGAAGACATGCGGTGTGAATGACCATCTCTGCGCTGCATCTGGCAGACCGATCGGATGCTGCACCAGCGGTATGAACACACGCTCACCATCGGCCGGGACCCATACGAACAAGTTCCCCGCCAGGCCGCTGGCCAAGCGCTCCGGTGTGAGCACCTCTTCCTCTCGCAGCCGGAAGGGCCCCAGCACACCCCAGCGCTCGCGGGTCATCAGCAACTCGGTTCCTGGCAGCGGTGAGATGCCGCGGATGAAATGGCCTTGTTCTGGGGAGCCATCCACCTGTTCGCGGCGGCCGGTGATCACCAGGTCATCCACCTCGTCACCGTTGAGGTTCACGCGTTCATCCGGAGGCACGCCCGGTGGCACCATCACCGGCGGCGCATTGGGTTCATGGCCGAAGTCGTACTCGGGCTTCACCTTGGGCTTCGGTGGCACTGGATCACCTTCTTCGCCGTATCCGTTCGGCACACGTACCACCTCCTTCGATCGCACCACAACGCGCCCATACGGGAAAGGCAGCTCGAAGGTGAACGCGGCGACGCTCGTGCCGAGTTCATTCGCGCTGCGTATCAACAGCGTATTTCCATCATGGTGGTCGCCCGTGCCGTACCAGCCGTCCTGTTCCTTGGTGATCGCAGGACCGAACGGCCGCTCGAGCAACCAGAATTCTGTGGCAACATCCTGATCTGTCCAACTCAGTTGTTTGTAATGGATGCGTGCAGCGAGCTCGGCCGTATCGAGCCGCGCGGGGCTGTCGAGCGTGGGCCAGCGCTGGTTGCTGGGTGTGCTCCACATCAGGATCGCCGTACCGCTAAGCGTGCGCACTCCCAATATGTACTTGCCCAGGTATCCGGGTTGCTCAGGATCCGAAACGTGTATAGTGCGGCTGGTGATCAGCAGGTCTGCAATACCGTCGCCGGTCACATCCACGTATTCATCGGGAGGCGGGCTGGGGATCTGATCCTGCTGGGCGTTGGCATTGAGTGTGCCGGCGATCGACAGTAGGATGAACAAAGTTCTCATCGCACTACAAAATGTTGATCGGTCGGCACCAATACACCCACACGGATTTTCACTTCGTCCGTATGCACCGGTGGTTCAATGGTGAAGGACCCGTGCCAAGTGCGACCATTCGCCATCGTTCTGAACACGTAGTGCTGTGACTTGAGGTTGGGCGTAACCGTGTATTGTTCCGCATTCCCCCCATAACCCCAGTAGGCCACGCGGATGGAGCCGTCGGTGTAGTTGATGATGGGGATACGAAGGTCGTTCTGCACGATTGTGTCGATGGCCGCCACGCAATCGCCTAGTGCGAAGTTATCGACGCGCCAATAACCCTGCGCATCCTTCGTGTTCAATAAGGTGGTGCCCGGCAAGTTCAACACATAAAGCATGCAGTTGCCCGAGCTGCTCGGCTCATCATCCGTGCCACTGCGGAAGCCCTGCACCACCAGATCGGGAATGCCATCGTTGTTGATGTCGATACTATCGTTGGGCGCGAAGCCGCAGTAGTTGCGGTCGTAGTCTGGCTGGGCGGCTAGGAGAAGCCCGAACACACATGAACAGAACAGGAGCAGGGTTCTCATCGAGGGTAGAGGGTGATTTCGACCGGGGCGAAGTTCGGTCGTCCATCCATGGGTGGGTAGACCTCCTCGTTGTAGGTGCCGCAGAGCGGATAGCTATCGAATGGGGTGAGCGGTAACACCTGCATACGGAAGGGATGGATCCAGTTGCGCCTATGGTAGTCCACGCTTACAGGAAGGCGATCGTCCTGAACGAGCACCTTCATCTTAGAGGTGTCCATGCCGCGAGGTAGCACCAGTACATAGCCGTCCTTCGCGAACGGAAAGCACACCTTGTGGCCTCGGGCGAAGTCGTGTTGGTAACGTGCGCAGGCGTTGAGGTCGCTGTTGGGTCGGAACAGATGCCACGCTTCTCCCTCGATGGTGACGGGCAGGTTCGTGCTATCGAGCAGGGTGATGCGCAGTCCCTGCACTAGCTGTGTATCGCCTTCCAAGTATGGCCGCACCACGATGATGGAGGCGAAGTCGTATCCGCAGTGCTGTGCGGGGAGCAGGGTGGGGAGTAGGATCAGGATGGTGGACCAGCAGCGCATGCTCAACTGTACACGTGATATCGCAGAAGGTTCACGAAGGAATAGACGGGACGTGGCTGTGTGGGGAAAGTCGACTGAGTAGCTCAACTTTGTTCCATGCAACGCTTGCGGCTTAGAACAGCAGCCTACAGCCTGCTCGCGCTCTTTATCGTCGCGATCATCTTTCAACTCACCGTGCTCGCCGGCTTCATCCCCACGGAAATGGTGTGGGGCGGGCGCTTGCAGAACGAAGAGGAACGTACCGTTGGTGCATGCGTGAGCATCGCTTTCCTTGTCTTGTTCGCCTTGTTCGTGCTGGTTCGCTTGGGTTACATCGGCCGCAACATGTCGGGACTGGGGAAGTGGGGTATGTGGTCCATATGCGCCCTATTCGTCCTCAATACGGTCGGCAACCTCTTCGCGCTGGACCTACGAGAAACGCCCATCTTCACACCCATCACCTTCATATGTGCGTTGCTAGCGGCACGGGTGGCCATGGGAGATAGGGATAGGGTGCGCTGATCCTGGATCGTAGTCGTAACGTTGTGTTGCATGCCAGCCACCATCACCATTTCAGAGCATGGCCGCGATGGCCAGGTCACATAC